>JBCCSW010000166.1:0-8844 GCA_039199465.1 Pseudomonadota bacterium | reverse complement strand
GGGCCGAGGCGGATGCGGAACTTCGCCTCGCGCGACCATACCCGGCTGCCGAGGCTCGTGGTCTGGCCGAGCGCGCCGAGGCCGAGCTCCCAACGGTCGTCCGGCTCCAGCTCCAGCCACTCGCCGATGAAGGTCTCGACCCGGGCAGGGGCGCGGAAGAAGGTGCTGATCATCGCCAGCAGCGCATCCTCGTTCTTGGCACCGAGCGACAGCCGGCCGGTGAAGTGGCGCTTGGCCGTGTCGGGCATGGCGTCGCGCTCGGCCATGCCGGCACCCATCTGGCCGGCCAGCGCGGCCAGCGCCTGTGCGAAGCGATCGTCGTCGGGTCGATCCGCCGACGGCGCGGGCTCCGCCGAGGCCCAGGCACGGTAGAGCAGCGACAGCATGCGGTGATGGAACACATCGGCAAAGGCCGCGACGGTCGGGTCCTGCTTGTTGCGCAACCGATCACGCGCATACTCGGTCAGGTGCAGCGGCAGCGGACCGTTCGGGCCAAACAGGCCGAACATGCGGTTGACCAGCCGCATCCGCCCATCCGGCCCCGACAGCTTGAAATCCGAGATCGTGGAGGGCGGGAAGGCCAGCTCCACCTCCTGCGCCAGGCGCACCGGATCCTCGGCCGGCCGGCGCGAGCGGCCGAGGCGCGGACGGTGCGGATGCGCCGCCTCGATGAGGCGCAGCGCATGGAACAGATGATGGGTCGTCGGGCTGGCCGCCAGCGCCTGGAGGCGCGTCACAGCAGCCTGCGCCTCCCGCTCGTCGCCGGCCATCGGGCGATCTCTCCTCTCGTCTGGGATGCCAGCACCGTTTCGGTGAAGCTGTTGATGGTCACGTATTTCGCCAGGAACGTCTCCATGACGGCGCCGAGCAGGTAGCAACCCGCGCCCTCGTAGAAGCTCTCGTCGACGGTGATCTTGACCTCGATGCCGCGCACGGCGGTCGACAACAGGCCGTCCGACAGGCGGCGCACCAGCGGCCGGCTCTCGACGCGTTGGATGCCCTCGACCTGCTTAGCCTGCGCCCGGTCGCCGAGCGGCGCGTAGAGGCCGATCATCTCGCGCAGCGCCGCCGCACCCTCGCCCCGGTCGGCATCGGTCAGCGACAGATAGTTGAGGCTGAGATGGCTGACGATCCGCCAAGCACTCTCGCTGAGGCCGAGCGAGGTGCGCGGGCGCGTCGGCGTCACCAGTGCGCGCACCTGGGTGACCGGCCCCCCATCGGGCAGCGAGAAGTCGCCCTCGACCCCGCCGAGCGACAGCAATAGCGGCAGGTCGCGATTGGTGCAGAGCGCGCCGACGGCAAGCTGCGACAGGCTCTCGGCATAGGGCGCCTGCTCGCGGTCGACGAGGCTCAGATACGTGTCCGAGCCCAGATAGGTGGTGCGCGTCCCCTCCAGCCGCTGGCGTTCCGAGCGTTGCCGGAGCCTGCGCCGGACCATGTAGAAGGCATCGCGCCCGCTGCCCGCGATGGTCAGGTCGTCGGCCGAGAAGAAGGGCCGGAAATCGGTGTCGGCCCGTCCCTCGCCCGAGATACCCGTGACGCGGGTGACGGCATAGACCTCGAAATCCATCGGCGCGGTGCGGTCGACCACGACATGGTGGTCGATGTCGCGCCCGCGCATCTGCACGCGGTCGCAGCGCTTGGCGAACAGGTTGATCGCAGGCGTCGCGAACAGCTCGAAGCTGTCCGGCGTCAGGCTGCCGACGAAGCGCTGGTGGCTGTCGGAGAGCAGGATGTAGATGTCGACCTCGTCGCCGGTGGCGCGCTTCAGCGCCGGCGCGATGCCTTCAAGGTCGAGGAAGAAGAAGCGTTGCGGCAGGGCGAAATACTCCTGCAGCAGGCGATAGCCATCGAAGGACTGGCCGGGCGTCGGCAGCAACGCCTCCTCGGGGTCGAAGCCCCGCGGGCGGAGGCACCCATCGTCCAGCGGTTGCACCCAGTCGGCACGGCGGTCGATCGAGCGGCCGACGATGGCGACGCTCTCATTGGCCAGGGTCTCATAGAGCGCCCAGGGCTCGGCATCGGTGCCCGACAGGAACAGCGTCAGCTTCTCCAGCGGCAGCTCCGAGATCAGTTGCTCGCCATGGCGCTGCAACCGCAGCCGGATCGCGGCGCGGGCCTTCGGATGCCGCGCCAGCCCCGCCGCCACCAGCTCGCCCCGGGTGTCGATATACTCGACCTCCGAGATGCGGAGCGGCCAGAGCGTGACGTCCTGCGAGGTCGCGAAGCGTACCGAGGTCGAGGAGCCCTTGCCGGGCTTGGCGCGCAGCGGCGTGCCGCGCGGGATCTTGAAGCCGTCGTCGATGCCGCCCGCCATATCGGGCTGCAACCGGGCGATCATCATCGATGGCGTGGGCGCCATGTAGTGCGGATAGACCAGCTCCAGCAGATTCTGCGTGAAAACCGGGTATTGCAGGTCCAGCTCGAGCTGCACGCGGGCGGCGAGGAAGGCGAAGCCCTCCAGCAGGCGCTCGACATACGGGTCCAACACCTCAAGCCCGTCGATACCGAGGCGGGCTGCGATCTTTGGATAGGCCTCGGCGAACTCGGCGCCCATCTCGCGGATGAAGCGGAGCTCCTGCTCGTATCGGCTCAGCAGTCGGGTATCCATCGCGCGATCCCGTCCCTAGCCCTGACGCTCGACCTTGACCTCGCCGGTGGTCACGTCCATCGCCGTGCGCAGATACAGCTCGATCGGCAGCGGCTGCGCCCACAGCTCGCCACGGATGTCGAAGCTGACCACCGAACGCTCCTGCTCGGTCTCCTCGATGATCGAGATCTCCAGCGACCCCGGCACGATCCGAGGCTCGAACGCTTCGATCGCGCGCCGGATGCTCTGGCGCACCTCGAGCGCGCGGCTCATGCTCTCGATCTTGCCGGCGAGATCCGGCACGCCGTAGTTGATCGTCGAGGTGCGGACCTCGTCCAGCACCTCCAGATCGTGCTCGCTCTCGGTGTTGGTCGTGTTCAGCAGCCAGGATAGGTCGCGGCGGATGATCTCGCGCAGGCGGCGGGTGTCGATGACCCTGCCGTCACGGCCCTCCGCGGCGTCCCAGGCTTGGTCGTCGGTCAGCCGGTCGAGAAGCGAGGGCTGCAGGCGTTCGGTGAGCGTCTTGTCAGCCATTACCCGTGTCCGCCGGCGCGGCGGCAGCGCTGTCCGTCTCGGCAGGCTGCGCCACGTCGTCGAATTCCAGCGTGCGGACCTCCATCAGCGGCACATCGCCGCTATCCGTCGCCAGAAGCCGTTGGCCGAGGCCCGTCCAGGTCTCGGCGCCGGCATCCTCCCAGGTGGTCTCGCGCGCCAGTTTCGCGCCGTCGCTGCCGCGTTCCAGCGTGCCAGCGTAGCGCGTGGGGATTAGCGACACGAACTCCCCGCCGTTCTGCAGGCGCAGCGTGGCGGGCGTCCAGACCGCGTCGCGCAGATCGGTCGGCGGCTCGATCGCGACCGTCTTCAGCGCGGTGAAGGGCATCCAATAGTACTTGCCGTTGACCACGACTTCCAAAAGCGGGCCCACGCGCATATCGGCATCGGCGATCCACTCGAAGCGCTCGCCGTTGATCAGGCCGCCATTCGTGGGTGCCGCATCGAACGCCTTGGCGCGGAGGCCGGCTGCATCCGCCACGCGGCCCTCGCCCTGCACCTTGAGCGCCTCGATCATCAGCGCGACCCAGTCCTGCGGCTCGCCGAAGATCAGCGGTTCCTTCTCGCCGGCGAAGACCTTGTCGCGGAACACCTCGCAGATGATCCCCTCGCGATAGGTCTGGGCCATCGGGATCGCCTCGGCGTCCATTTCGGCCGATAGCTTCAGCTGCGTGACGGCGCGCTTCCAGTCGCCCATCACCGTAAGAAGCTGGAAAAGAAAGATGCGGAGCTTCGCATCCGACGGGTTCTGCCGCACAGACGCCTGCAGCGCATCCAGCGCGCCTGCAAGATCGCCTGACTTCAGTTTCTCTGCAGCAGCACCGCTCACGCGTTGTCTCCGTCGTCGGTCGGGGTCGTCGGTCGGGGTCGTCGGTCGGGTCGGCCCGCGCGGGCCTTGAGGCCGGTCTCGGGCGGGTAGGGGCGCGCCGAACATCTCGCCGCGCCTTGGGCCGCCCGGTCCGTACTGGCCGGGCGGCTGAAGCGTTCATTGACAGTGGATTACTTCGCGCAGTTCTTGTTGATCCACCACTTGAACTCTTCCGGCGTGCCGCCGCTGCCGCCCTCTTCCTGCGGCACGTACTTCACCTCGACACCGGCGAAGTTCAGCGTGACGTTCTCGGTCAGGCGGTCCTCGCCGCCCGAGCCACCGGTCGAGACCGAGGTGATCAGCACCTTGTCCATGCTGATGATGAGATACTCAAGCGGATCCTTGCCGGCCTTGCGGACGGTCAGAATGGCGCTGTCGAAGTGGTCGCCATTGGCGCAGTACAGCATCAGCTTCGCGGACGACTTGTCGATGTACTTCGTCACCGAGATGTCCTGGAAGTTGGCCTTACCGGCACCACCGCCAGAACCCATGTGGAACGAGCCGGACTGCGACACGCCCCAAGACCATGCCAGAAGATCAATCTCGTCGGTGTGTGTGTCGTCCTGCGACTCCCCCTTAATCTCACCTTCGATTTCGAGGAACATATCAACGGCCATGGCCATTTCTCCCTAGCTCTCCCGCAGACCCTCGCTGCGGGTTCATGGTAAAAGCGAGTGACATTGGGCGACGGAACACCGCCCAACCAAGTATCAGGTCTTCTCAGACGGCAGCTTCGACACCAGTCGAAGCGATACCGACAGCCCCTCGAGCTGATAGTGCGGCTTCAGATAGAACTTCGAAGTATAGTACCCGGGGTTCCCCTCCACCTCTTCGACCACGACCTCGGCCGCGGACAAAGGCTTGCGCGCCTTTTCGGTCTCGGATGACACCGAGGCCGTAAAGTCGACATAGTTATTGATCCAGTTCTGCAGCCATTTCTGCATGTTATCGCGGTCCTTGAAGGACCCGATCTTGTCGCGAACCATGCACTTCAAGTAATGGGCGAAGCGGGTGGTCGCGAACAGATAGGGCAGGCGGGCAGCCAGGTTGGCGTTCGCCGTCGCGTCTGGATCGTCGTATTCGGCCGGGCGGTGCAACGACTGCGCGCCGATGAAGGCTGCCATGTCGGCACCCTTGCGGTGCAGAAGCGGCATCAGGCCGAGCTTCGCCAGCTCCGCCTCGCGGCGGTCGGTGATGGCGATCTCGGTCGGGCACTTCATGTCGACGCCGCCGTCGTCCGACGGGAAGGTGTGCACCGGCAGGCCGTCCACGGCACCGCCGGACTCCACGCCGCGGATGCGCGAGCACCAGCCATACATCTTGAAGGACCGCGTGATGTTGCGCGCCATGCCGTAGGCGGCGTTGACCCAGCAATACTTGTTGCTGTCGGCGCCCTCGGTGTCCTCCTCGAAGGCGAACTCCTCCACCGGATCAGTCTTCGAGCCATAGGGGTAGCGGCCCAGGAAGCGCGGCATGGCGAGACCCAGATACTTTGAGTCCTCGCTATCGCGGAGCGAGCGCCAGGGCGCGTATTCCGGCGTCGCCTGCACCTTGGTCAGGTCGCGCGGATTGGCCAGCTCGTTCCAGCCGTCCATGCCGAACAGCGTGGGCTCAGCACCGGTGATGAAGGGCGCATGCGCCGCGGCCGCCACCTTCGACATCTCGCCCAATAGCTCGACATCCGGCGGGCTGTGATCGAAGTGGTAGTCTCCGACGAGGCAGCCGAACGGCTCGCCGCCGAACGTGCCGAACTCTTCCTCGTAGAGCTTCTTGAAGATCGGCGACTGGTCCCAGGCGGTGCCCTTGAACTTGCGCAGCGTCTTGCCGAGGTCCTTTTTGCTGATGTCCATCACGCGGATCTTCAGCATCTCGTCGGTTTCGGTGTTGTTCACCAGGAAGTGCAGGCCGCGCCAGGCGCCCTCCATCTTCCGAAAGTCCTCGTGGTGCAGGATCAGGTTGACCTGCTCGGTCAGCTTCTTGTCGATCTCGGCGATGATGCCCTCGATCGACTGCAGCACGTCCTGGCTGATGATCTGGGTATGCTCCAGCGCGTGCTGCGCGAGCGTCTTCACCGCGTCCTCGACCGCGGTCTTGGCGGCGTCGGACTTCGGGCGGAACTCTTTCTGCAGCAGGCCCTCGAACTCGGACGCCTCGATCGTGGCGGCGCCGGCTTCGGCGGCAGCGTTCTCTGTCTCGGCCATCGCTTATTCCTCCTTCTCGGCGTCGTCGGTCTTGGCCTGGGCAGCCAGGGTCTGCAGCAGGGCGGGATC
Source organism: Pseudomonadota bacterium (assembly GCA_039199465.1). Lineage (GTDB taxonomy): Bacteria > Pseudomonadota > Alphaproteobacteria > Rhodobacterales > Rhodobacteraceae > Thermohalobaculum. Next base: position 2,564 of record JBCCSW010000166.1, on the reverse strand, counting down.
CTTCATGACCTGGCCGAGCAGCTCCTCGGCGCCCGACTTGCCGTCCATGTACGAGACGAGGTTCGAGAGCTGGTTGCGCGCATCCAGCAGCTTGCGCAGCGGCTCGACACGCTGGGCGATCGCGCCGGGGCTGAAGTCCTCCATGCTCTCGAAGGTCAGGTCGACGGCCATGTTGCCCTCGCCCGTCAGCGTGTTGGGCACGGAGTAGGCGACGCGCGGCTTCATCGACTTCATCCGGGCGTCGAAGTTGTCGACGTCGATCTCCAGGAACTTGCGGTCGGCCACTGGCGGCGGGGCCACCTCGGACTTGCCGGACAGGTCGGACATCACGCCCATCACAAAGGGAAGCTGCACTTTCTTCTCTGCGCCGTAGAGCTCCACGTCATATTCGATCTGCACACGCGGAGCGCGATTGCGTGCGATGAACTTCTGGCTGCTACCTGACACTGTTCGGCTCCCTATCCTGCTGACCTCGATGGTCGTATGCGCCTGAAGCGCGGCACCAGTGTGTCGCCCGACACACCAGTTTCGGTTTCATCATCTCTTCTTCTTTCCGGTGTCCGTGCCCTCGGGCGGTTCGACCCCGCTCACGGTCACGAACTCGGTCACGCCGCCGGGGGCGAGATCCTGCATGATCGTCATGAAGTCCGCCGTGACCAGCCGACGGGCGCGCGCGATCAGCATCGGCACCGGGCTCGAGGGCTCGTTCTTATTGTAGTAGTCGATGATCTTCTCCAGCGCGCGATCGACGTCCTCGCGGCTCGAGATCGTGCCGGGCGGCGGGGGCGGGGGCGCCGCGACCATAGCCGCGGCCCCGTTCGTCGCCGCAGGCACCGCGCCGTCGGCCGCCGCGTCCTCGCCCTCGGCGCCGGCCGCGGGGATCTCGCAGTGGCGATCGACATGCTTGGCGATGGCGCTCGCCATCTCGACGATCTTCGAGAGATCGGGGCTCTGCCCGCCGATGCGCGTGTCGAAGGTGGTGGCGACCGCTTTGATGTTGTCGCGTGCCGCGGCCGTCGCGTCGCGGATCTCGGCCACGCGCTCGGCCCCGGTATCCTTGAAGGCTGCCGCGACCTCGGTCATGTCGGGCGAGGTTTCCATGTCGCTCGGCTTCGACACGTCGCCCGAGGCGACTTCGAGATCGCGCAGCGCCAGACGGCCGAACATCCGGCTCTCGGTCAGCGGCTGGCGGTGGAGCGTCTTCAGCAGCCCATCGGTGTCGCACAGGTTGCGGATCGCATTGGCCCGCATCGTGGGATCGTTGTCGTCCTCGGCATCGAGTTGAGGATGGCAGGTGTCCCAGAAGTCCTCGACCAGCGCCTTCAGATAGCGCGTCGCCTCGGCGAAGGCCGTCCAGCCCTCGCGCTTCAGGACCGCCTGCGCCATGACGACGCCGACGCGCAGGTCCTTGGTCTTCTCCAGGATCGCACCGCTCTGGCGGCTCACCTCGGCCCAGTCGGGCTCGGTCGCCTCGATCACGCTGTCGCCCATCTGCTGCTCTTGGCCCGGCTGGGCGGCTAGGAAGAGCGCGGTGAACTCCGACTCGTACTCAAGGTCAGGCCCGCTCGGCTCCTCGGCGCTCACCGGGCGCAGCAAGGCGTCGACATCGTGCATTCGGGGCCTTCCGATCGTTGCGCATGACAGTTCGTATCGTGAACTGACCGATCACAATGCGGGGACGCTATCCAGACCCCCGACCGTTTTCCAGCCGTTTTCTTGCGGTCAAGCGGCGCGACACGCATGAAGTTTCTGTAACGTAAGCATGCTGTGAACGAAAAGAGACACTTGGCACCACCGGGCGTTTAGTCGCCGACAATTCCGAGTTGAACGATTGGCGGGTCGGTGGCGTCGGCAACGTGGCCGAGCTTACGCCATTTCTCGATTCGAGGGCTCGACGTCTTACCACTGTACTGCGATACGGCGAGCCTTCGAAATTTTACTCGCCTTTAAGTTGTGGGACACATGACGGCCGATACATCGAAGGCAGGCGACCGAGCCCACAGTGATCGCCAAGCGGTGGCGGTATATGCAGGCTCTGGCCTGTTCCTCGCGGCAACGCCCGGGCTGGAGGATGTCGTCGCGGCCGAAGCGCGCGCGCAGGGTTTCCGCGGGGCGCGCGTAGTGGCTGGCGGCGTCGAGGTTGAAGGGGGATGGGCGGAGGCGCGGCGCGCCAATCTCTGGCTTCGCACGCCCGGTCGCGTGCTGGTGCGGCTCGCCGCCTTTCGCGCGCTGCATCTCGCGCAATTGAACAAGCGCGCGCGTCGCATCGACTGGGCAGGCCTTTTCCCGCCCGGTGCCGGGGTCGTTGTCGAGGCCGCCTGCCGCGCCTCGCGGATCTATCACCAAGGCGCGGCCGCGGCGCGGGTCCGGGCCGCCATCACCTACGGCGCCGGCGCGGTGGAGGGGGGCGAGGATCCGCTGCGGGTAATGGTGCGGATCGATGACGATCTCTGCGTCATCAGCCTCGATAGCTCCGGCGCGCCGCTGCATCGGAGGGGTGCGAAGCAGGCCGTGGTGAAGGCACCGCTTCGCGAGACGCTGGCCGCGGCCTTCCTGCGCCTGGC
>JBCCSW010000165.1:0-8884 GCA_039199465.1 Pseudomonadota bacterium | reverse complement strand
GCCATAGCCGAGTGGATCGGCACGCTGGACGTGAACCGCTGGGTGCTGATGTTCGCGGTGAACATCTTCCTGCTGATCGCGGGGTTCTTCCTGCCACCGGTGGCCGTGATCCTGATGGCGGCCCCGATCCTGCTGCCGATCGTGGAGGGCGCGGGCTTCGATCCCTATTGGTTCGCCGTCGTGCTGACGATCAACATGGAGATCGGGCTGATCTCGCCGCCGGTTGGCCTGAATCTGTACGTCATCAACGGCATCGCACCGGACATTCCGCTGAAGACGATTCTCTATGGTAGCCTTCCCTACGTGGCCTGCATGGTGATCGCGATCGTGCTGCTCTGCCTGTTTCCAGGGCTCGCGACGTGGCTGCCCGATGCGGTGATGGGTGCGGCGATCTAGGGGTGGCCGGCGAGGGCTCGGCCTCCCGCCGGGGCGGGAGGTTGGATGAGCGGATCGCTTCTGAGCGACATGCTGGCGCGGATCAGCGAGACCGGCCGCGCGCTGATCGGCGGCGATGAGCCCGCGCCGCTGATCGAGCGGGCCGAGGCGCTGCTGCGCGCCGATGGCGAGGCGACGGGCACCGCCCGCGCCCGCGCGATCCTGGACGACTACGCAGCACTAGACCGCGACGGGCGCGCGGCGTTCCTGGCCCAGATGGCCGAGCGCTTCGCGACCGACACCGCGGCGCTGGACGCCGCGATCGCGGCCTATCAGGACGCGCCGGGGCCCGACACGGCGCGCGCGCTGCATATCGTGTCTGAACCCCGGAGTCAGGAGCTGCTGCGGCTGATGAACCGCGCACCGGGGGGTACCGAGGCGCTGGTGCGCATGCGCGAGGACCTGCTGGCGGCGATGCGTGCCGATCCCGGCCTCGCGGGGCTAGACGGCGATTTCCGCCACCTGTTCTCGAGCTGGTTCAACCGTGGGTTCCTGGAGCTGCGCCGCGTCGATTGGCAGACGCCGGCCGCCATCCTGGAGAAGATCATCCAGTACGAGGCCGTGCATGCGATCCAGGACTGGAGCGACCTGCGCCGCCGCGTCGGCGCGCCCGACCGCCAGCTCTACGGCTTCTTCCATCCCGCGCTGTCGGACGAGCCGCTGATCTTCGTCGAGGTCGCGCTGACGGCCGAAATCCCGGGCGCCATCGGACCGATCCTGGCGGGCGAGCGGGCCACGTTGGACCCGGCGAACGCCACGACGGCGGTGTTCTACTCGATCTCGAACTGCCAGATCGGCCTTAGGGGCATCAGCTTCGGCTCCTTCCTCATCAAGCAGGTCGTGGAGGAGTTGCGCCGTGACTTCCCGCGGCTCAGCACCTTCGTCACGCTCTCTCCGGTGCCTGGCTTTGCGGCCTGGCTGGCTGGGGCGGGTGTCGATGTCGACACGCTGGGCCGTGGCCGGGTGGTGCCCGTCGCGGCGATTGGCGCGGGGCTGGAGGGCGGCGCCGGCATCCCGGGCGACGGCGTCGAGCTGCCCGACCGGGCGCGGGTGCAGGCCGCGCGGGCCGAGGCGCTGTCGGCGCTGGCCGCCCATTATCTGACGGCAGTGAAGCGGCCGGATGGCGGGCCGATGAACCCGGTTGCGCGCTTCCATCTGGGCAACGGTGCGCGGCTGGAGCGGATCAACCCCGACGCCGACGCCTCGCCCCGCGGCCAGGCCGAAAGCCACGGCGTGATGGTGAACTATCTCTACGCGCTGGACGATATCGAGCGGAACCACGAGGCCTATGCCGCCCGCTTCGAGATCGCGCAGTCCAGCGCCGTCCGCCGCCTCGCCCGCAACGCGCCGTTGCCGGCGTGAGAGGGGCGCCCGCACGTCCGGGCGGCAGTGCGCCGCCGCACACTGGCACTGTCGTTCCCGGTCGATCGTCGGCCGGGGCGCATGACGATCTGCCGCTGTCGGTCGGCTTCCGGGCACGCCCATGAACTGGTTACAGGCGATCCAGTGGAGCGGCGCGCACACGATCTATCAGCTCACCGCGCAGCGCGGGGCGCGCCGCGTCATTCCGACCGCGCGCGGCTTCTACGCCTTCTGCAGCGGTGCCGGGAAACCATCGCCGAACCGCTGCCTCTATGTCGGTATCGCGGTCGGCAAGCGGGGTCTCTACGGCAGGCTCGGCGCGTATCTGCGAACATCGGTCACTGAGAAGAAGGCCGCGGCGATGAAGCACCGCGGCAAGCGGCTGCTCTCATTCGCCCGGATCAAGGGGCTCGACGGTGGCGGCACGGGACGCATCAGCACGGCGCAGAACGACAAGTTCATCTATGTGAGCTGGGCGGAGATCCCGTTGGAGTTCTCGCCCGCCGCCGCGGCGGACTCGCGCGAATATGCCTTCATGCTGGAGCGGGCGCTGATCGACTATTATCGGCCGCTCTACAATACCGCCGATTGGGACGCGGATCTCGAGCTTGAGCTCGACGACGACTTCATTCCCGAAGACATGGCGTAGGGCAGCGATCGCCAGCCCTTCTCGAACCCAAAGCACGCGCGGCACCGGCGCCGAGATCGGGTGATGCGAGCCGGTCCCCGACGATTGGGCCGGACGGGCGCTTGGGCGGGATGGGCGCTTGGGCGGGATGGGCGCTTGGGCGCTCAGCCACGCGTCATGCGATCACCCGCCGGCACGGCCTCACCAGGGTGACGGTCGGGTCAACCTGATCGGCAGACGCTGGTGTTGCGCGCCGTCGGGTGGACGCCAGATCCCCGCGACGATATCGAGCATCAAAACGCTGCGGCCACCGGCCATGACCGAGCGTCGGAGAGCGCTGCCGCAGACCCGAAATGGGGGGAGACTGACGTGACCAACCACCTGGCCCAGGCCTTGCGCCTCATGCGCGCGGACCGCGGCGATGCACTGTTCGCCGAACTGCCGGACGGCCGGCATGTCAGCTTCGGCGATGTCGATGCCTTGTCGAACCGTTTCGCCGCGGCACTGGTCGGGATGGGCGTCAAGCCGGGCGACCGGGTGGCCGTGCAGGTCGACAAGAGCATCGAGGCGCTGATGCTCTATCTGGGCGCGATCCGCGCGGGCGCCGTGTTCCTGCCGCTCAACACCGCCTACACGCCGAACGAGGTCGCGTTCTTCGTGGGCGATGCCGAGCCCGCGCTGCTTGTCTGCCGACCGGCCTCGGCCGAGGCGCTGGCCCCCGTCGCGGCCGAGACCGGTGCGCGGCTGGAGACGATGGGCGTCCGGGCGGCAGACAGCCACGACCATGGGTCGATCTTCGAGCATCTGCCTGACGAGGCATCGCCGGTGATGGTGCCGCGCGGGCCGGAGGATCTGGCCGCCATCCTCTACACGTCGGGCACGACCGGGCGCTCCAAAGGCGCGATGCTGTCGCATGACAACCTGGCCTCGAACGCGCTGACGCTGGTCGATACCTGGCGCTTCACCGCCGAGGATCGGCTGATCCACGCCCTGCCGATCTACCACACGCACGGGCTTTTCGTGGCCTCCAACGTCACGCTGGTCGCCGGTGGATCGCTGATCTGGATGCCGAAATTCGATGCCGATGCGGTGATCGAGGCCCTGCCGCGGGCGAGCGCGATGATGGGCGTGCCGACCTTCTATACGCGCCTTCTCGGCGACGACCGGCTGACGCCGGATCTTTGCCGTGCGATGCGCCTGTTCGTGGCGGGCTCGGCACCGCTCTTGGCCGAGACGCATCGCCAATGGCAGGCCGCGACGGGCCACGCGATCCTCGAGCGCTATGGCATGACCGAGGCCTCGATGATCACCTCGAACCCCTATGACGGCGAGCGGCGCGCCGGCACCGTCGGCTTGCCCCTACCTGGCGTCGCGCTCCGCGTGCGGAACCCCGAGACCGGCGATCTGCTGGGCGCAGGCGAGATCGGCATGATCGAGATACGCGGCCCGAACGTCTTTCAAGGCTATTGGAAGCTGCCCGAAAAGACCGCCGAGGAGCTGTCGGCCGATGGCTGGTTCGTCACCGGCGATCTCGGCACCATCGGCCATGACGGCTATGTCCAGATCGTCGGGCGCGGCAAGGATCTGATCATCTCGGGCGGCTTCAACGTCTACCCGAAGGAGGTCGAGGGCGAGATCGACCGCCTGGACGGCGTGATCGAGAGCGCGGTGATCGGCGTGCCCCATCCCGATTTCGTCGAGGGGGTCGTGGCGGTTGTCGTGCCGCAGCACGGCGCGACGCGCGAGGAGGACGAGATAAAGGGCGCCCTTGCCGACCGGATCGCGAAGTTCAAGCAGCCCAAACGCGTGATTTTCGTCGATGCCCTGCCGCGCAACACGATGGGCAAGGTGCAGAAAAAGGCGCTGCGCGAGGCCCATGCCGGCCTGTTCGGCACCTAAGCGCAGCGCCTAGGGCAGTCGCTCGGCCAGAAACGCGTCCAGCACCGAGAAGGCGTCGTCGCGCGCATCGTCGTCACCGCCGAAGCGGACGCCGCGTACACCGCAACGCTCCAGAAACGCGCGCCGGCCCGGCACGCCGTCGAACGCGAAGGCGCCGTCGACCGTCTTGGTGCGCGCCTCGACGCCAACGGTCAGCGTGCAGGCCGCCGACGTGTCGCGCACCGTGATGGCGCGGTCGATGGTGAAGGTGGTGAGCGCACCGCTGTCGAAACCGTGTGGCGCCTGCTCGTAGACGCGCCAATCGACCGGTTGGTCGGTGGAGAGCCACGCCTCGCCCTGGCGCACGCAGGGCGGGGCCGGCGTCCAGTCATCGGCCCCGCCGAGCAGCTTGAGAAGCGGTGCGGACAGCGCCTCGTCATCGAGGTCGAAGCCGCAGAACGGATAGAAAGCTATCGCGAAGGCCAGCGGCTCGGTGTCCGGTGATGTATAGGCCCACAGCCGCTCGACCGCGGCCAGCGTCACGGTCGTGGCGCCCTTCGACCAGCCGATAGCGCCAATCCGGTCGGCCGGTAGATCCAGCCGCGCGCTCAGCAGATCGCGCGCGATGCGGATGTCGCTCATCATCGTCTGTTCGGTGACGCGGAGCTGGTCCTCGGCGACCGAGCGCACGCCGCGCCCCTCGAAATGGTCGAGGATGAGGGTCGCGATACCCGTCTCGCCCAGCCGTTCGGCCATGCGATACTGCCGGCCGCCGACGCCGCCCGCGCCATGGCTCAGGATCGCCGCACCGCGCAGCCGGCCATCCTCGGGCAGGGTCAACAGGCCCGTGATGGTACTTGATCCGGGCTCGGCCGAGCGCATCTCGGCAAAGTCGTAGGGATCGGCGACCTCAAAGCTCAGCGTCTCGCCAGGGGGTGGCCCGCCGGCGCAGGCGGACAGCACCGTGGTGGCGAGAGCCAATGCCGCGACGTGAAACCGCAAGCCGAGGCGCGACGGAGACGAGATACTGCCGCGTGCGCTTTGGACAGAGCCACGCTTTCGAGACCACGCATGACGGAGCCTGTGAGAATGCCGCATCGTCTGACTGCCCTGTTTCGACCGATCGCTGTGGCGGCGCTGGCCCTGGCCTGCATCGCGCGTCCGGCCATGGCGATCGAGACCGGCATCCTGACGCTGGCGCATGACGGGCTAGAACGCCGTGCGCTGGTCGATATGGCGCCGAATGCCGAGAAAGCACCCGTCCTGATCGCGCTACATGGCGGGCTGGCGGGCCCTTACACCGTCAGGCGCAAGGCCCGCGTCACGCTGGCGCGAGAGGGCTGGGTGGTGGTCTGGCCCTTCGCCATCGACGACTGGAACGACGGGCGGACGGACTGGCGCGGTCGGCCGCATGACGATGCGGACGATATCGGCTTCCTGCGCCGGCTGATCGACCGGCTGGCCGATGCCGGCGTGGCCGATCCCGAGCGCGTGTTCGTCGCGGGCCCCTCGATCGGCGGCATCATGGCGCTGCGGCTGATGTGCGATGCGCCCGACCTTGTCGCGGGCATCGCCGTCGCCATCGCCGCCTTCGCCGAGGACTACGAGTGCCGCCAGGGCCCCGCGAAGCCCGTGCTGTTCATCCACGGTACCGAGGACGATCTGGTGCCGCCCGGCGGCGGGCGCATCGGCGGCTGGAACCCGCTGGTGGCAGAGCGCGGCAATGTCATGGCGGTCGACCGGACGATGGAGATCATCGCGCGGCGCAACGGCTGCAACGGGTTCGAGGCGCGCGCCCTGCCGGACCGCGTGCCGAGCGACGGCTCGACGGTCGAGTTTCGCCGCTACGACGGCTGCGATCAGCCGCTGGTGCATTTCGTCGTCGAAGGCGGTGGCCATACCTGGCCGGGCTCCTCGCCCTCGGGCCTTGGTGAGCGGATCGTGGGTGCCACCAACCAGGATTTCTCGGCGACGCAGGTCGTTCAGGACTTCTTCCGCGCCATCGCCGAGGGGGACAGCGCGACACCGCCCCGCCGTCCGCAGTAGGGCAGGCATAGCCCGTGATGGTGGCGGGCGCGCCTGGCCGCGACAGACACCCCCACCGTGACCGGGCGCACCGGGCGTGATGCCGCCTTGCGCGAACGGGGTAGCGCTCGCATCGTGGAAGGCGTCGCAGGAACAGCGCGCGCCCGTCGCGCGACCTGGAGGATCCGCGGATGTCCCATGTCTTTCCCCGCCATACCAAGGCTGCCTTGCCGACCGTCAGCCATGGCGAGGGCGCCTATCTCTTCGACACCGGCGGCAAGCGCTATCTCGATGCCTGCGGGGGCGCGGCGGTGTCCTGCCTGGGTCATTCGGCCCGTCCGGTGATCGACGCGGCCAAGGCGCAGCTCGACCGGATCGCCTATGCCCATACCTCGTTCTTCACTTCCGAGCCGGCCGAGGCGCTGGCCGATTTCCTGATCGAGCGCGCGCCGGAGGGCATCGAGCGGGTCTACTTCACCTCGGGCGGTTCCGAGGCGACCGAGAGCGCCATCAAGCTCGCCCGCCAGTACTGGCTGGAGAAGGGCGAGGGCCAGCGCCGCCACGTCATCGCGCGCTGGCAGAGCTATCACGGCAATACGCTGGGCGCCCTCGCGGCCTCGGGCAACCGCTGGCGGCGCGGACAGTTCGAGCCGATGCTGACCGGCGCGATGCACCATATCGACCCCTGCCATTACTGGCGCTGGGGCGATGAGGGCGAGAGCGCCGAGGACTATGCCATCCGCACCGCCGACACGCTCGACGCCAAGATCCGCGAACTTGGCCCCGAGACCGTCGCCGCCTTCATCGCGGAGCCCGTGGTGGGCGCGACCATGGGTGCGGTGCCCGCGGCGCCCGGCTATTGGCGCCGCATTCGCGAGGTCTGCGACCGCCACGGCGTCCTGCTGATCACTGACGAGGTCATGTGCGGCATGGGCCGCACCGGCACGCTGTTCGCCTGCGACAGCGTCTCGGGCGAGGCGGGCGCCGGCGAGGGCGTGCGGCCCGACATCATCTGCATTGCCAAGGGCCTCGGCGCCGGCATCCAGCCGATCGGCGCCATGCTCTGCTCGGGCGAGATCTATCGCATGGTCGAGACGGGCTCGGGCTTCTTCCAGCATGGCCACACCTATATCGGCCACCCGACCGCCTGCGCCGCGGCCCTCGCCGTGATGCGCGAGATCGAAAGCCGCGACCTGCTGGCGAGCGTGCGCACCCGCGGCGCCGCGTTGCAGGCGGCGCTGGAGCTGGCCTTCGCCCAGCACCCGCATGTCGGCGACATCCGCGGCCGGGGGTTGTTCCGCGGGATCGAGCTGGTCGCCGACCGAGCGACCAAGGCGCCCTTCGATCCGGCGCTGGCGGTGGCGGCCAAGCTGAAGAAGACCGCCTTTGCCAACGGCCTCATGGTCTATCCGATGTCGGGCACGGTGGACGGCCGGCATGGCGACCACGTGCTGATCGCCCCGCCCTTCATCCTGGAGACGGCGCAGATCGAGGAGATCGTGACGCCGCTGAAGGCCGCGCTCGACCAGGTGCTTGAGGCGACGCAAGCGGCGTGAGATCGCCAGCGGGGCCAGACGAGGCCAGACGAGGCCAGACGAGGCCAGACGAGGCCAGACGAGGCCAGACGGGGCCAGACGGGGCCAGACGGGGCGGGGCGCTGACGGCTCCTCACGCCCCGCTCATCAGGCGTGATTGGCCGAACGGGGCCCACGGCGCGACTTTCCAGGGCGCGCCGCAGGGAGATCGACCGATGACGCCGGATCGCAACGCCACCACCACGACGCGCCGCCGCCTGCTGACCGGCGGCGCCGCGCTCGCCGCCGGCACCACGCTGGGGCTGCCGGCCAATGCCGCTGGCGATGCGGATCTGGATCGGGCGATCTGGTCGATGCTGGCGCCACGCTCGGCCCGGGCGATCCCCACCAAGCAGGCGGTCGCCCTGCTGCGCGAGGCAGACGACCTGCGCACCGTACCGGGCCTGATCCTCGCGGCCCGCTTCGGCGGCCGCCTGCGCGAGACCCAGACCCTGCTGGCCGAGATCACCGGCGAGGACCCGACCAACGAATGGTTCGAGTGGATGCTGTGGCAGGAGGCCAACCCCCAGGTCGAGCCGCTGCCCGGCTATATCGACATGAAGCGCGCCGTCCTGCTGTCGATCGACCGAGACTTCGACATCTTCCTGCGCCCCGAGCACCTGACGCGCGAGGCCGCGCGCATCCGCGTCGAGGAGATCGCCTGGGGCGGGGTGCGGAAGGACGGCATCCCCTCGCTGGACGATCCGAAGCTGATCGCGGCCGGCGACGCCGACTATCTGCGCGGCGACGACAAGGTGTTCGGCGTCTCGATCAATGGCGATGTGCGCGCCTATCCCCTGCGCATCATGGGCTGGCACGAGATGTTCAACGAGACCATCGGCGGCGTGCCGGTGGCGCTGGCCTACTGCACGCTCTGCGGGGCGGGCATCGTGTTCGATACGCGGGTCGCCGGCCGCGCCGATCCCTTCGACTTCGCGTCGTCGGGGTTCCTGTATCGATCGATCAAGTGGATGGTGGCCCG
>JBCCSW010000164.1:0-8895 GCA_039199465.1 Pseudomonadota bacterium | reverse complement strand
CTGCGCGGCGAGGGCGGCAACGACGTGCTCACGGGTGGCGAGGGCGCGGATGTCTTCGCGTTCGAGATCGGCGACGGCATCGACACGATCGTTGATTTCGAGGTCGGGGTCGACCGCATCGAGGTGAGCGACTTCGGGCCCGATTTCGATCTGGCATCGGCAGCGACGCAGGACGGCGACGACGTCGTCATCTCCTTCGGCAACGACACCGCGGCACGGCTGCAGAACGTCCAGCTGGATGAACTGACGAGCGACGACGTCGCCGCCTGATCCCAAGGCACCGGGGCGGGGGTTTCGACTGCCGCCCCCTTCTGCCTGAACGTCATCTCAAGAGGATCGACCGATGTCCCCTAAGCAACGTCCCGTCGCAAAGGCCTGGTCCGCGCTTCGCGGCGGCTTTGTCGCCATCGCGCTCTTCAGCCTCGCGCTCAATCTCCTGATGCTGGCCGGCCCGCTCTACATGCTGCAGGTCTACGATCGGGTGCTCACGAGCCAGAACATCGAGACGCTGGTCGCCCTGAGCCTGATCCTGGCCGCGGTCTTCGTGGTGATCGGCTGTCTAGACCTGATCCGCCTGCGCATCGTCGGCCGCCTTGCCGCCCGTTTCGAACGCGACATCGGCGTCCCGGTGCTTGAGGCTGCGATGCAACGCAACGTGCACGGGGCGGCGCCTGCGGGCGATCGGCCGATCGACGATGTCAACGGCTACCGCGACTTCATTTCCGGCACCGCTCTCATCGCTTATTTCGATGCGCCCTGGATTCCGATCTACCTCGTCGTGCTCTACGCGCTTCACCCTTATCTGGGCCTTCTCGGCCTCGGCGGCGGCGTCACGCTGGTGCTCCTGGCCCTCGCCAACAATGCCCGCAGCCATGAGCCGATGCAGGAGGCAGCCGAGGCACGTCGGCGCAGCGACGCCCTGTTCCAGACCGGCGAGCGGTACGCCGAACTCGTCCAGTGGATGGGGATGAAGCATGATCTGGCCCGTCGCTGGTCGACGCTGCAGGCCCGCGCGAACACGGCCAAAACAAAGGTCGCCGACCGGATCGCCACCTTCTCGACGCTCTCCAAGACGATCCGGATGGGGCTGCAATCGGCCGTTCTCGGCCTCGGCGCCGCGCTGGCCATCACGGGCGAGGCGACGGCCGGGGTCATGATCGCCGCGACCATCGTCCTTGGCCGGGCACTTGCGCCGATCGACCAGGTGATCGGCCAGTGGCGCACCGTGCTGGCCGCGCGAGGGTCCTATCTGAAGCTCAGCCAACTCGTCGCCGAGCACCAGGATCCGCCGCAGCGCCTGCGTCTGCCGCGCCCGTGGCAACGGGTGGATGTGACGATCCGCCAGGCCGGTCCGCCAACGTCCCTGTCGGCCACGCTCACGGGCTTGAAGTTCAGCCTGGTGGCTGGCGACAGCGTAGCCATCATTGGTCCCAGCGGCTCGGGCAAGTCGACCTTGGCCAAGATGCTGGCCGGGGTCTGGATCCCTCAACGTGGCGATGTCAGCTTCGACGGGACGCCGACGTCGAAGTGGAAGCTCGACGATCTGGGTTGCGTGATCGGCTATCTGCCGCAGGAGGTTGAACTCTTCGACGGCACGATCCGCGAGAACATCGCCCGCTTCTCGACGCATATCGAGGACACCAAGGTGCTGGACGCGGCGATCACCGCGGGCATCCACGACATGGTCATGTCACTGCCGGACGGCTACGCGACCGAGCTCGGCAACGGTTTCTTCCTTTCGGGCGGGCAGAAACAGCGGATCGCGTTGGCTCGGGCGCTCTACGACGATCCGTTCCTGCTGATCCTCGATGAGCCGAACTCCGACCTCGATGCGGCCGGCGATCTGGCGCTGCGCAACGCGATCCTCGCGGCACGGGCGCGCGGGGCCATCGTGATGGTGATGACGCACCGGCCGAGCACGCTCCAGGCCGTGACCAAGGTGCTCATGCTGGAGGCCGGAACCCAGCGGGCCTTCGGCGACAAGGAAGACGTGCTGAAAGCGACCACCCGCAACGTGCTCGGCTCGCAGACCGTGAAAGCCCCTCAACCACCCCGCCTGGAAAGGGCAGCGCAATGACACAGCGACAGGATCTCCTCGTCCTCGAAGACTACAACCTCGTGCCCGATCTCCGTGATCAGCCGAGGATCCGGCCCTTCGTTCTTGCAGGCCTGTTCGTGCTCAGCGTCTTCGTCGGCGGCGCTTTGTTCTGGGCGATGCAGGCGCGGCTCGACGGAGCGGTCGTGGCGCAGGCCTCGCTCGTCGTCGAGGGCAACAAGCGAACCGTGCAGCATCTCGACGGCGGGATCGTGCACGCCCTCTTCGTCTCGGATGGCGACTATGTGGAGGCCGGGCAACGTCTGTTGCAGCTCGACGGGACCGAGACCGAGGTCGATCTCGACGTGTTCGGCAGCCAGCTCGGCGATCTTGCGGTCAGACGGGCGCGGCTTCAGGCAGAGCTGGAGGACGCCGACAGGTTTCCCTTTGATACCGGCGGCCTGCCGACCGGAAGACAGGGGATGATCGACACGTGGCGGGCGAGCTATGCGACGCAGCACCAGCTCTTCGTCACCGCGCTCCAGGCACGCCGGTCGGAGGTCGCGATCACCGAGCGCCGCATCACCAGCCTGGAGCAGGAGATCGCCGGTATCGCCGAGCAGCGCGAGGCCAACGACCGACAGATCGCGATCACCGAGGACGAGGTCGTCGCCGTGACCTCGCTGCTTGAAAAGGGGTTGATCTCGAAGCGTCGGGTCAATGCGCTGCGGATCGAGGTCGAGCGACTGATGGGCCTCGACGCCTCGCTGCGGACGGCGCAGGCGCGGGCACGCAACGAGATCGGTGAGCTTCAGCTCGAGCAGGCCGGTCGGCAAAGACGGCGCGACGAGGCGATCTCCGCCGAACTGGCAGCGGTCGAGGCGCAGCTTGCGTCCGTCATGCCCCGTTACCTCGCCGCCGCAGAGCGCCAGGAGCGCATCACTCTCGTTGCGCCGGCAAGCGGCCGGGTCTTCAACCTGTCCGTCTTCAGCCCCGGTGCGGTCATTCAGCCGGGCGCGCCGATCCTGGATATCGTACCCTCTGACGAGGACCTGCTCGTCGAGGCACGGGTCAATCCGAGCGATGTGGATAAGCTGCAGGTCGGTCAGGACACCCGCATCCGTCTCACCGCCTTCGAGCAGGAGTCCGTGCCCGAAGTGCAGGGCCGGATCATCGACATCTCTGCCGACAGCCTTGTCGATGACCGGACCGGCGGCGCCTATTTCGTTGCCCGCATACGAATGGCGACCAACCAGCCAGCAGTTGTCGGCGCGCTCGAACTGTTGCCGGGCATGCCCGCCGATGTCTTCGTCAACACCGGGGAAAGGACCGCCTTCTCTTACCTGACGAAGCCGTTGAGCGATCGCCTAGCGCGGACCTTCATCGAGTAGGGACCCGTTGCGAGTTGGATTGGTGGAACACAAAGATGGACCATCGACGCTCAGTAGAGTTGGCGTGTTCCCGGTTTCGTGGACGGTCCTGCGCTAGGGCCCTCTGGCCCGGCGGGGGACCCTTTCGCGTCGTCGATTGGCGAGAAATAGCCGAGCGCGACGTGGCACCGGAATTGTTCCCGCCGGCGATGGGGACTGTACGGGTGTAGGCCTCGAGACGCATGAGATCAGCGAGGCTCGTCGATCAGGCGACACAGTCCCCGGTATCGTCTCCATAGAGCGCTGAGGCATCCGAGTGAGTGCTGCGGTAGCAGTGGGCAGACGGACGATCGCGCTTTGCGGCGAACCGAACGAGCAACGTTACACGCCTTCTAATGTGTCGGTGCGGGGCCTGTGCTGACCGACCAGGCCGTTGTGCCGGCGATGGTCGGGGCCTGGGACGAGCTTGCCGATCGCGGGCGCACTGGCGAGCGTGTCGGCCACGATCACTCGTGGCCAGCCCCAGCGCCGCAGCGGCTTGCGCAAGAAACGCTTGGCCGCCGCTATGTCGCGTCGCGACTGCAAAAGGATGTTGAGCACCTGGTCGTCCGCATCGACCACGCGCCAGAATGCGTGCTTCCGGCCGCTGATCGAGACGACCCGCTCGTCAAGGTGCCACTCGTCATTCGGCCTTCGCCGATCCCGTCGGATCAGGGCGGCGGACTGCGACCCGAGGCGAGCGACCAAAACCCGGATCGACTTTCAGGACCCGATCACGCCGCGTTGAGCCGGCAGCCCCTGAACGTCGCGCAGGCTAAACCACGAGCGCGGGGAGAGGCGTACAGCGTGGGCGACGACCTTACCGTACAAGCGATGGCCCTTCAGCAGGGGTAAGAGTGACGACGATGCGTCCGACATGGCGTTCCACCAAGAACCGGCAGTAGAGGCGTAAGTGTCCTTACACTGCCGTCGCAGATACCAAGACCTCATGCCGACTTCGCCGCAGGGCCGTGCGGCGGGCGATCCGCCTCGAACGGGCTGCCGAGGTGATCAGAACATCATGCAGTCTGCGCCTTCCGGCAGCGGTGCGGCATCCGGCGGCAACGTCGGGGTGTAGGAAAACGTCACGATCTGCGCACCGCCGTCGAACGCGATGAACAGCTGATTGGAGCCCGGCCGAATGGCGATGCCCTCGGGGTCAATGCCGTATTCCAGCAGGCTCGCCTGCGCGAGCAACTGCCCGTCCGACGTGAACTCGTAGAGGCTGTTCGAACCTTCCCGATCATCGACGATCAGCAGATGGCCCGTGCGCTCGTCGATGGCGATCCCCTGCGCCTCGCGGAGCGGTGGGGAAAACTCCATCGTGTTCATCCGCTTCTTGAGATCGCCCGACGGGCTGAACCACGACAAGCGCTCGGGATCGTCCTCGACGGTCACGATATCGCCGTTGGCCGCGACGGCGATGCCCTCGGTGTCGGCAAATCCTCCGGCAAGCTGGAAGGGGGCGCCGAGCGCGTCGCCGTCCTTGGTCAGACGTTGCAGCTTGCCGAAGCCATCGCCGACAAGCAGGTGATCGCGCTCCAGAGCGATCGCCTTGATCCGCGACATCCCACTGCGGATCCGCCTGAGTTCATCACCCTGCAGCGTCAGGAGCATCGCCTCGGGGCCCTCGTTGGCGATCCAGAGTCCGCAGAAGGTGGGATCGTAGTCCAGGCTTGCCGGGTGGTTGAGCGCGTATCGCCCCGTTTCAACCAATTCCAACGCTGTCGCCGGGACAGTTGCCACGACGAGCAGGATCGACGTCAGTTCAATGCGCATGTCGCCCCCAACTGAACGGATCGGCGTGTGATCTGGGTCGAGCCGACGCGCCGGCTCGACCCGGTTGCGGAACGGGTCCTGGGCCTGAACGACAGGCGTCGCCCGTCGTGCCTCAGGCCGTCTGTGCCTCGTGGCCGAAATAGAGAAACTCGCGGTTCATGCCCTCGATCTCGGCCTTGGTGAGGGTTAGCGAGGCGCTCTCCAGCGTCTTGTGGCTGGCCTGCGCCGATACCCAGTCGTCGGCCGGGGCGAGCGTGGAGAGCGTGTAGGTAGTGGTCTCGGAGAGATAATGCGTCGGGATCACCACGGCGGGGTTCAAGCGCTCGACGATGGCGTCGGCCTGAGCGTAGCTGAGGATGTGTTCCGAGCCGTCGACCGGCATCGTCAGGACGTCGACGCGGCCGATGGCCTCCCAGAACCCATCTGCCGGATCATGCCGGTTGTCGCCCCAGATCAGGGTCCGGATCCCGCCGGTCTCGATCAGGTAGGTCACCATGTCCATGTGGCCGACATTGTTCGGCGGGCAGGCCTCGGCCCCGAACTCGGCCAGCGCGTTGGTCCACTCATACCAGCCGGGCGCTATACAGGCGTGCTTGTCCGCATAGCCGAGGATCGAGACGTCGGCGAAATCGAAGCGACCGACCATGCGGTCGAGGATCATGGTCGAGTTCGGCCGCATGATCGCGTCGTGGTCGAAATGGGTGTGGGTGGAGAGGGTGATGTCCACCTCGGTCTCGGGAAAGGGCTGCTTGAACCAGAGGCCCCAGGCGCCCGAGGGATCGTCTCGCCACGGATCGAACATCACCCGCACGCCGCCGGGCGAGGTGATCTTGAGCGCACAGTGGCCGTAGAAATCGAAGCCCACCGCCTCGCCCGCGGCGGGACCGCTCTCCTGCAGGCCGATGACGTGGTTGTTGTTGCCGGGCTGGGTCCAGTCGGTGGACTGGGCGCGGGCCACCGGCGCGAGCGCGGGTGAGATCGCCGTGGCCGCGCCGCCGAGGCCGGCCGCGCCAGCCGCCCGAAAGAAACTGCGCCGCGAGAGCGCCGCGCTAATGCCGGTAAAGGGCGTGAGGAGCTTGGTCATGGTGGGGGGGTACTCCGTTCTGGTCGGATGCTGCGGCTGCGAGCCTGACGCACGGGCGTGCCCAGTCAACCGAGGAACGACGACAGCGGAGGCAAGCGCGGCGGCGGATAGCGGCGACAAAGGCGCGACCGGTTCAGCATGGCCGCGGCAAGACGGATTAGAGGGACAGCCCATGCGACAGCGGCACCGGGCCGAAATATGCCGCTATGGGCCTCAGTTGGACGCGCACTCGAACGCGAAACCCGCTTGCTGACTTCCGCTTCGCCTACATGCTGGAGCACGTCGGCGAGTGCCCGGAAAGGTGCGTGTTCACATCGATGTCAGGGAGTGTATCTTCGGCGGAGCTGTCGGGTTCTTCGAGGTCTTCGGGCATCATCGAACGGCACGTGGCACACTGTAGGCGCGCTAGTCGTTCGGTGCCGTAAGCCAGACGCGCCAGGCGCCAGAGGCGTTGACCTGCAAGCGATAGGCGCCGGGTTCCGTGATCAGGTGGCGGCCCGTGCCCCGCCCGCCCAGATGCAGGTTCTGGGCGACGCTGTCATCCGAGCGCAGCAGGGTCGCGACCATGATGACGTCGTTCGACTCGAAGTGGAGGAGACGGGGCTGCTCGACCGTGAACAGCGCCGTCATGCCACCGCCCTTGCCCGCGAAGACCTCGATCACCGCCGCGCCTGCCATGCGGTCGAAGCAGGCGAGGCGGGCGGCATCCTGGGCAATGGCCGCACAGCGCGCCAAGTCGTCGGTCATGTCGTCGGTGTGGGCCGGCGCGCTCTGCAACACGGCCCCAAGGGCAACAAACACGGCGGACGCTTGGGCCGCGGATCGCAGCCCATGCCGTCTTGAGCGCGATCTCACCAATCGAAGGGGCAGCCGGTGCAACCCTCCATATGGACGCCCTCCCAGATCGCAAAGCGGATCTGAGCGCCCTCCATCGCGGCATCGGCAAAGTCGGAATGGTAGAACTTCGCCTCCTGCAAATGCGCCGAGGTGAGGCTGGCGCCGACGAAACGCGCTTTCGGCGCCCAGACGAACTCCATCGAGGCAGCCGTCAGGTTCGCGCCCGTCATGTCCGCGCCGGCCATGCGGGAAAAGTCGAGATCGGCGCCGGTGAAGTCCGCGCCGGGGGCCTTCACACCCTGCAGCATGACCTTTTCCAGCGTCGCACCGCGAAGATCGGCGCCCGAGAGGTCGGCGCCCTTCAATTCGGCGAGGCGCAGGTCGGCGCGGGCCAGGTTCGCGCCGCGCAGATTGGCGCCGTTGAGCTTGGCCCCTGCCAGATCGGCATGGCGCAGATCGACGCCGGGGCACTGGGTGCCGGGCTCGATGGTGCAGCCGTTGACGACCCAGGGGCCGACGCGCGGTTCGGGGGTGTCCTGGATCACGGTCCACTCGGCCGCGACGGCGGGGACAGCGATGGTGACGGCAAGCGCGATCGCGCTGAGGAATCCGGACCGTGTCATGATCTGCTCCTGAAGACGGAAGAGGGCCGCCCCCGCCTAGTCGAGGGGGCGGCCCAGATGGCTTACTCGGTCGTCAGCTCGGCGCGATCGTCGCCCGTGGCTGGCGCATCGCTTCCGGCGCGGACCTCAGGCACCTCGAAGACCCAGAACGAGCCGCCCTGGCTCACCTGCGTCGTGAGCTGCGCCATGTCGCCACCCCAGAGCGGCACCGCACCGCCATAGCCCGAGGCGATGCCGACATACTGACGGCCGTCCATCTCCCAGGTGATCGGCGATGAGACGATGCCCGAGCCGGTCTGAAAGGCGAAGAGCTCCTCGCCATCGGCCGCATCGAAGGCCTTGAAGAAGCCGTCGGAGGTGCCGGTGAAGACCAGGCCCCCGGCCGTCGTCATCGTCCCGGCCCAGAGCGGCATTTCCTCGTTATGCTCCCAGACCTTCTCGCCGGTCTGCGGGTCGTATGCGCGAAGCGTGCCGATATGGTCTTCGTATAGCCGCTTGATGCGGAAGCCCTGCCCGAGATAGGCCGCGCCCGCCTTGTAGTGCACCTCGGTCGTCCAATAATCCTCGGTCCAGTTGTTGGCCGGCACATAGAACAGGCCGGTCTCGGGCGAGTAGGACATCGGGTTCCAGTTCTTCCCGCCAAGGAACGGGGGCGTGACCTGGATGGTGGCGCCGCGGTCCTCGCCCGGCTCGGGCAGCGGCGGACGCTGACCCTCGACCTCGGCCGGACGCCCGGTCTCCAGATCGATATGCGTGGCCCAGGTGATCTCGTCGACGAAGGGGAAGGCGTTGAGGAGCGCCGTCGGCTTGTTGATCTCGGTGCCCCGCTCGGCCAGCGCCGCCACATCGGTCACATAGAAGAAACCGTTGCGGTCGGCATGGGCGCCGGCGCGCACGACGGTGCCGTCTTCCTTCTCATAGTCGAACAGGATGATCTCGTTGTTGCCCGAGAAGTCCCAGGCGTCGTTCGGCGTGTGCTGGTAGAAGCCCACCATCTCGCCGGTGGTCGGGTCCACGTAGGCCTGACCGGAGGTGTAGAGGCTGTCGAAATCCTGGAAGTTGTCGCCGTCCGAGCGCGCCCAGGTGTTCCACGGTGCAGGGTTGCCGGTGCCGACGACGATCGTGTTG
>JBCCSW010000163.1:0-8916 GCA_039199465.1 Pseudomonadota bacterium | reverse complement strand
GGCCCAGGAGCCGTCATAGACCGCGTTCCGACCATGGCCGAGCCGCGTCAGCGCCAGTGTCAGGATACAGGCCGTCACACCGGTACCGCAGCTGGTTACGATGGGGGCGGACAGATCGACACCCGCCTCCTCGAACGCCCGGCGCAGCGCCTCGTCGTCCTTCAGTGTCTGATCATCGTTCAACAGGCTTCGGTAATGGACATTGACCGAGCCCGGGATGTGACCCCGGCGGAGCCCCGGGCGCGGCTCCTCCTCCTCGCCCCGAAACCGCTCGGGCGAGCGGGCGTCCACGATCTGCTCCCCACCCAGCTTCACCTGCAGCGCGACCTGCGTCACGTCGCGAACCATCGAGGCGTCGCGCCGCGCGGTGAAATGACGGTCGCGCGGATCGGGGGCGTCCTCCTCGACCGGGTGACCCTCGGCGATCCATTTCGGCAGCCCGCCGTCCAGGACGGCCACGTCCTTGTGGCCGAACAGCCGGAAGGTCCACCAGACACGCGCCGCCGAGAATAGGCCCTTTTGATCGTAGACGACCACCCGGTGACCGTCCCCGATGCCCATCGCCCGCACGCGCGAGACGAATTTCTCGACCGGCGGCAGCATATGCGGCAACGCCGATTTCGGGTCCGCGATCTCGGAGATATCGAAGAACCGTGCGCCGGGGATATGCGCCGCCAGATACTCGCGATGGGGATCGAGCCCCTCGTCCGGCATGTAGTAGGAGGCGTCGAGCACGCGCACGTCCGGAGCACCAAGGCGGCCGGCCAGCCACCCGGACGAGACGATCGTCGCCTCCTCGGTTCCCGGTCCCGTCGCCATCGCGCTCCCCGTGCTCCCGCTTTCCGTCTAGAGCCCGGTCGGGCGCCTTGCAACTGCCCGAGGTCTCGGCGGCATGTCAGGCGGGCCGGGCGCCCGCCCCGCCCATGCCCGATGGGCATCAGACGGACCAACGCCGCGGCGCACGCGGTGCCGGCAGGCGCGAGGCGAGGGCGCGGCAGGCCCTGCGCAGCGCCGTGCCGCTCGGTCGGCAGCGGCCTGCCCTGCCGGTTCACGTCGAAGGCTCTGCGGCCAACCCTCAGGTGCGGCGCTTGAAGTTCAGCTTCTGGCCCTCCAGCGCCTCCCGTTTGCCATGCCAGGCATAGAGCAGCAGCGCCGGGTTCCGCTCGCCCACGGTAATGCGGTGGCGTCGCCCCGCCGGGTTGAACATCATCGAACCCGGCATGAACACGCCGTCGTCGTTCTGGCTGACGGCGCCCGACAGCACGACATAGCTTTCGGTGATATCGTGCTTATGGGCGGGGTAGATCGTGCCGGGCGCGAACAGCACCTGGCCTAGGATCACTTCGCCCGTCTGCACCGGGCCATGGGGCCCTGCGAACTCGCACCACGCGAAGTTCGACACCAGTCCGCGCGGCACGCGATCATAGCCGTATTGCCAGGCGAGCCTGTCCTCGATGTTCGCGATCGCGGTCACCGCACGCTCGCAGACGCTGCGCCGGCCGAGATCGAAGGCGCGGCGAAGGTGCTTGTTGACGGGCTTCAGCTCCGGCACGCGCTCCAACACCTCGGCATTGGCCTTCATCGTCCGGCTGATCGCCTCGCGCACCAGGCGCTGGTGATTCCGGATCGCCTCGGACCCACCAGCGCCGGTGGCACGATACAGCTCGTAGACCTCGTGCAGTAGATAGCGCCAGTCGGGAACGTCGCGCAGGCGGTTCGGCTGGGCCGCATCGGGTGGGGTGCCGTCCATGTGAGACGCTCCGTAAAGACTAGGAAAGACAGGGAAATGGGTCCCTGCCCGCGATCTGTCAGGACTGGTTTTGCCACGCATCATCGCCCGCGGCATGCCATGCATCGTTCGCGACCCTCGGGGGGCCCGATGGCTGAACGCTCAGCCGATCAGGATCGAGACGCGGCGGTTCTGCCGGCCCTTCTTCTCGATCTTGCCAAGGCTCACGGCCCCGATCTCGCCGGTGGAGCGGACATGGGTACCGCCGCAGGGCTGCAGGTCGACCGTGCCGTCGCCAGAGCCGATGCGCACCAGGCGCACACGCCCCTCGCCCATCGGCGGCTTCACCGCCATGGTCTTCACCAGCCCCGGATTGGCCTCCAGCTCGGCATCGGTGATCCACTCGGTGCTGACGGGGTGATCGGCGTCGATCAGCGCCTGGAGCTTTGCCTGAAGCACGTCCTTCTCCCCCGGCGCCTCCGGCATGTCGAAGTCGAGCCTGCCCTTGTCCGCGCCGATCGAACCGCCGGTCACCGGTAGCGGGATCACGACCGACAGCAGATGCAGCGCCGTGTGGCAGCGCATGTGGCGAAGCCGGCGCGCCCAATCGAGAACGGCCTCGACCTCGGCGCCGACGGGCGGTAGCGTTGCCTCCTCGGCCGGGACATGGGCGATACCGGCGGGGTCCTTGACGGCGGTCGCGACCGCCATCTCGCCCCCCTCCCAGGCCAGCGTTCCGGCATCCCCGGGCTGACCGCCGCCGGTCGCGTAGAACACCGTGCGGTCGAGGATCACGCCCCCCTGTTCAGAATGTCCAACGACCGTGGCCGAGCAGCGCTGAAGATAGGCGTCGTCGCGGAATAGGCAGTCGGTCATCGCACGTCCTCGGTCGTTGGCGCCACAAGCTCTGTCATCTCCAGCAGCCCGCGCCAAGCGGCGACACGCGTCGAAGCCGGCCGCGTGACCCGACGACGGTAAGGCGGCTTCGGCGACTTTCGCCAGGCGCTGGTTGCGCGTAGCGTTCGGCGGCGGGATCGTCGCGCATCGGCCAGCGGATGGCGTCGAGCATCGATCGGGCGTCTCTAGCCAGCGGACAATGCGATGAACGACGACACCACTCGGATCGGACGCGACCTCTCCGAACGTCTCAACCCCGGTATGGAGGCCGCGCTGCAGGCGCGATACGGTCATCTGCTGCCCGGCATGGCGGAGGATGTCGTGGATTTCGCCTATGGGCGCCAGTATGCGCGCCCCGGCCTGCCCCTGCGCGAGCGCTATCTGGCGACGATCGCCGCGCTCACGGCGCTCGGCGGGCAGACGCGGCCCCAATTGAAGGTGAATATCGCCGGCGGGTTGAAGTCCGGGCTCAGCCGCGAGGAGATCGCCGAGGTGATCTGGCAAATGGCGCTCTATGGCGGGTTTCCAGCGGCCATCAACGGCCTGAATGCGGCACTAGAGGTGTTCGAGGAGGCCGACGCCGAGACCTGACGTTTTCTGCGTCGCCTGCGTCGGCAAGGCGGGCGCAGTGGGGATGAGCCTCAGCGCCTGGCAGAAGCCACCCGGACCGGTGTCGGCATGGCTGAGAGCGCTCGGCTCACCCATGGTAGCGCGGGCACCGCCGGTCAAGGCGCGCTGCATGTTTCGGACCGCGCCGGCACAGGACACCTGGGTGTTGATGGTCTATTGTATCGCCGCAGGCGCCGGCGCTCCGATGCACTGGCGCCGCGATGGAGGCGCCCGATGGATGTCCTGACGCCTGTTCGAGCCGTGGGATACGCCGCCCGCGTCTTCAGTGCCGACAAGTCTTTCGTCAAAAACCCGATCCTGGGAAGCGAACGCCTGAACAGGCTGGGTCTGCATCGCATGCGCGTGGCGGCAGCGGCGGCGCTGACCAGGATACGGCGGCGCGCGATGGCGTCGGGTCTTGCGCCGGACCGCGTCGCAGACTTCGAGCGAGACGGCTTCGTCGCGTTGCCGGACTTTCTGCCGGCGGACCAGTTTCGTCGATTGAGCGACGAGGTCCTCGCGGCGCCGCTTCCAGCCCGGGAGAGGCGGCAGGGTCAGACCGTGACCCGGATGATCCCGCTTTCCGCCGCGCTTCGGGATCGCCTGCCAACCGCGATGTCCGTCGTCGACGATCGCTCGCTGCGCTCCCTGGTGGGATATGCGGCCGGACGCTCGGGCCAGCCGGTTCACTATGTCATGACGGTGATCGCAGAGCCCGGGAAGGGGGCGGCAGACCCGCAAACCGCCGTTCATTCCGACACGTTTCATGCAACGGCAAAGTTCTGGCTGTTCCTGCGCGATGTGGGCGAGGACGACGGCCCCTTCATGTATGTGCCCGGTTCGAACCGGCTGACGCAGAAGCGGCTCGACTGGGAGTACCAGCAGAGCATTTCGGCGCGCGCTGATGGGCGGCGCCACCACGGCGACGGTTCGCTTCGTGCGCTTCCAAGCGATCTGGAGGCGATGGGTTATCCGGAACCGCGTCGCCTGCCCGTTGCCGCCAACACACTGGTCGTGGCCGATACCTTCGGTTTCCATGCCCGCGCCGCCAGCGCCCGGCCGACCAAGCGGGTGCAGATCTACGGTCATCTGCGACGCAATCCGTTCCTGCCGTGGAACGGGGTCGACGTGCAGGCTCTGCCCGGTATCCGCCACCGGCAACTCGATCTCTATCTCTGGTGGCTCGACCGGCACGCGCAGCGCCGCGGGAAGGCGCCGCTCTGGCGCGATGTAGGCGAGGTCGCTGCAGAAGCCGACGCCAGTCTCTAGATCCTCGGCCCGCTACGAGACCGCGTAACCAGCACGGTATGCCTAGCCTTCGCTCGACACCGACGGCGTGGGCGTGTTCGTTCCCAGGCCGGCGCCCGGTTGCACGAGAGTGCTCGTTGACCGATGCGGCGGTGGGCTGGGCGCGTGCTCGGGCCGACGGACGGATCCCAACGGGCTCTCCTCCTGCCCAGTCTCCAATGCGAGAGCATCGACACCGCGCGGCGCGTCAACGGCCGTCTCCGTCGCCATCGCCGCCTTCCGCCAGGCCAGCGGGCCCCACGGGGCTCAGACGGCGCGGCCCCGGCGTGGGGGCCGAAAGCATGGCCGTCCCGCTCTCGACAGGCGAGGCCAGGGCATGATCCGCGTCGACGCGTTCAAGCGAGACGCGGGTCTGCTGGACGGGGATCTCGATCCCGGCCTCGGCGAAGCGGCGGTGGATCTCGAAATGAAAGTCGGACTGGACGTTCAGGATCCAGTTCACGTCGCGCAGCACCGCGCGCACCTCGAAATTCATCGCATAGTCGGAATAGCCGCGGAACAGCACGAAGGGCTGCGGCCGGCGCAGCACCATCGGATGGGCGCGCGCGATCTCGACCATGATGCGCTCGACCTCGCGGGGATCGCTGTCCATCGCGACCTTGATGGCCACGATGATGCGCCCGTTCAGGTTGTTGTGGGTCCAGTTGATGACGGTGGAGCCGATCAGCTCCTGGTTCGGCACGATCAGGGCCGCGCGGTCGAAGGTCTCGATGATCGTCGCGCGGACGTTCACGCGCTTGACGTAGCCCATGCCTGAGGGGAGCTGCACCCAGTCGCCCGCCTTGATCGGCCGTTCGACCAGCAGGATCAGCCCCGAGACGAAGTTCGACACGACCGTCTGCAGGCCAAAGCCGATACCAACCGACAACGCACCGGCGACCAGCGCGATGTTCGAGAGATCGAGGCCCGTCGCCGCGATCGCCGCCAGCGCCGCGAGAATGACGCCGAGATACCCGATGCCCGCATTGATCGCGGCCCGACCGCCGGCATCGATCCCGGTTACCGGCAGGACCGAGCGTGCAAACACCAGGCGCACGACGTTCATCGCGAGGTAGACGAGCGCGAAGACCGCGACGAAGCTGAAGAAGTCCAGCGGCTGCAGCCGGATCTCGCCGATCGACACACCGCTGCGCACCAGTTGCCAGGCGGCTATCAGGTCGCTGCCGGTCGCGCCCCAGATAAGCGCGATCAGCGGCACCGCGGCGCAGACCAGGACGAAGCCGACGAAGACCGGGATCAGCCGAAGCCGGCCCACGATCCGTCCACCCGCCAAGCCAGCCGCCTGAGTTGCAGCCTGGGCATCGCTCTGGCCGCTCGACCGGCCGGCGCCGTCGCCCGCCGCCGTGCCGACCATCAGCGCCTCGACCCCGGCCCGGACCACGGTGAACAGCAGGACGAAGGCGCCGATCAGCGCGGCGGTGGCGAGCGGATTGTAGAACACGATGCGCGAGGCCGCCGCGTAGCCCGCGAGCGCCAGCAACGGCGCAAGGATCGCGACACCGAGCAGCAGCAGCCGACCGGTCTGCAGCAGAATAAGGCCGATGCGTTGCTCCTCGGGCTCGGCATCGGCGTCGTCGGCGGCATCCTCGCTGGGCGCGGCCTCCTGCTGGGACTGCGGCGCGCCGAGCGCGCGCTCGAAGCGCCACAGGGCGAAACCGCCGGCGCTCAGCAGCACGAAGTTCGCAAAGGTGGCGGCCTCCAGCGACAAACCGACCCCCACCGCCTGCGCCGCGAAGGGCCCGTCGAGGCCATAGACCGCCGCGAGCACCAGCGCCCAGCGCGTCGCGACGGCGGCAGAACGATCGTCGAGGTTCGAGAGCCTGAGCGCCGGCAGGCGCGGTGCGAAGAAGGCGTTGGCCAGCGCAAAGGTCGCAATCAGGATCATCGCGGCCCGGCCGAGGCCCCGCAGCAGCGCCTCGCCGCGCAGGCCCAGCATGCCGGATTGCAGGAAAAGGACGACAACCAGCGCAACGCCGAGCGCCGGCAGGAACAGTCGACTGGCCGTGACGGCGATGCCCACAAGGATGCGTCGCGAGGGCGGCATATCCTCGGTGATCATCGCGGCGATGCGGGCGATCAGGGCGCGCCGCGTGACGTTCAGAAGCACGGCAATGAAGATCGCTACCGCGATGGGCGCCAGCAGGCGCAGACCGACGGCGCCGGCCTGCATCCGCTCGGCCGCAAGCGCATTGGCGACCTCGTCGCGAAGGGTCTGTGCAAATTCGGCGAAGCCTGAGGCTGCGGCAAGCAGGCTGGACGGCGCCAGCGGACTGGCCTCGCGCGTTTGCAGCCGCGTGGTCAGGATGTCGCGTCTAAGCGCATTGACCCGATCGATCAGGCCGAGCGCCCGGGCATCGGCCTGATCGAGCCTGAGATCGATCGCCTCGATCTGATCGAGCCGACTGCGCAGCGCACCGCGTTCGCGCGCGACGCTCTCGGCCTCGCTCTCACCCTCTTCAGGCGGCGGGCCGAGGGCTTCGAGCTGTTGGCGAAGCGGCGCGATCCGCGCCTCGACGCGCTCTTTGAGTTCAGGGATCTGATCGCGTTGCGAGGTCAGCGTAGCAAGCGCTGCAGGCAGGTCGCTGCCGCTCAGCAGTTCGCGCCTGAAGCGTTCCTCGATCGCCGTCGCCTGCCTGTCGAAACGGTCGAGCGCCTGGAGCGGGTCGATCTGTCCGTCCTGCGCCAGCGCCGTGCCGCATGACGCCGCCACGCCGAGCAGAAAGCACAACACCGCTGCAGCAAGAGGGCGGAGTAGGCCGTCCATCGTTCGAGCGAGGCCTGCCCGGCGACGACCCCCGACGCGTGCTGCCCGCGCCGTGCCGGCAGCCGCGCCCATCATCATGCCTCGGCGAAGACGGCGGGCAGCCTTGGCGGCGCGGTTCTCAGCCAGTCCGGCACGGGAAGGCCCTTTTCGGCCAGGAAGGCCGGATTGTAGAGACGGCTCTGATAGCGCGTGCCGTAGTCGCAGAGGATCGTCACGATCGTCTTGCCGGGCCCGATTGCCCGGGCCAGCCGCACAGCGCCCGCCACGTTGATGCCCGAGGATAGGCCGAGGCAGAGCCCTTCTTCCCGCAGGAGCTGGAAGGTGATCGCCAGCCCTTCCTCATCGGGGATCTGGAAGGGATGGTCGACATGCAGCCCCTCCAGATTGGCGGTGATGCGCCCTTGCCCGATGCCCTCGGAGATCGACGAGCCTTCGGCCTTGAGCGCGCCATGCGCATAGTAGTGATAGAGTGCGGCGCCCATCGGATCGGCCAGACCTATCTGGATATCGGCACGGTGTGCGCGCAGTCCCTCGGCGACGCCGGCCAGCGTGCCGCCCGAGCCGCAGGCGCAGATGAAACCATCGACGCGGCCATCGGTCTGGTCCCAGATCTCGGGCGCTGTCGTCTCGATATGCGCCTGACGATTGGCGACGTTGTCGAACTGGTTCGCGAAGACCGCGCCTTCGGGATGGCTCTCGGCGATCTCCTCGGCCAGGCGCTTGGCATATTTCACGTAATTGTTGGGATTGCGGTAGGGCACCGCCGGCACCTCGACGAGCTGCGCGCCGGCGAGGCGCAGCATGTCTTTCTTCTCCTGGCTCTGGGTCTCGGGGATCACGATGATCGTGCGAAAGCCCATCGCGGCGCCGACCAGCGACAGCCCTATGCCCGTATTGCCGGCGGTGCCTTCGACGATAATGCCGCCGGGCTTCAGCTGCCCGCGGGCGACGGCGTCGCGGATGATGTAGAGCGCGGCGCGGTCCTTCACCGACTGCCCGGGGTTCATGAACTCCGCCTTGCCCAGGATCTCGCAGCCGGTCTCCTCGGACACGCGGTTCAGGCGGATCAGCGGCGTGTGGCCGACGGCGTCGGGCAGGTCGCGATAGATGGTCATCACGCGGTCCTCTCGTGTTCTCCACGGCAGCCTGCCGGCGGCCGGCATGGAATGGGGGCCGACTTATGCCCTGGCGCTAGCCACAACAAGCCGCATCGGGCCGGTCGCTCGGCACCGTATCGCTGGCCGTCGTCAGGCAGGTCCTGTCCGGCGGCACCTGCCCGCCGCCCGCATCTTGACCCTCAGTCCTCGATCCCCGCCCAGTCGCGGCGCAAGCGGGGCCGCTCCAGCATCAGCCAGAGCAGCAACAACTGCGCGGGGCCGGTGTTCACGGCACCGGAGCGGAGCGCCGCCAGCGCCGCGTCGAAACCGAGCACGAAGGTGCGGATGTCCTCACCCTCCTCCGGCTTGCCGTGGACCCCGCCGGTCACGCCAGAGAGGTCAGCCTCGCCGATCCAGGCGCCCAAATGCTCTGAGGCGAGCCCAGGCGTCGGATAATAGCCCGGCAGCTCATGTAACCGGCCAAGGCTCAGCCCGGCCTCCTCCATCGCCTC
>JBCCSW010000162.1:0-8924 GCA_039199465.1 Pseudomonadota bacterium | reverse complement strand
TCTCGCCGCACGCCGCGGCGCTATGACATTGGTCTCTGCCGTGCTGGATCGTGGACAGATCCTGGACGAAGCACTGATCCAGGACCTGGACCCGGCCGCGCGGGCCGAGGCGCACGGGCTTGCCGATCTCGTCCTGCGTCACCTGCCGGCCCTGGATGCGCGCCTCGGGGCGTTCCTGCAGACGCCACCGCCCTCACCGGCACTCCATGTCCTGCGGATCATGGCGGCCGAGATCGACTTGGCCGGCACCGCCGAGCATGCCGCCGTCGACACCGCCGTCCGGCTGACCCAGGCGACGAAAACCGCCGCACGGCTGTCCGGGCTGGTGAACGCCGTCGGTCGGCGCCTTGCCGCCAGTCGCGACGACGCGGCCGCTTCCCCGGCGCGCGATCCGCTCGCCGACGCCCCCAAATGGCTTTCCGGCCGACTTGTTCAGGACTGGGGCGAGGACACGGCGCGCGAGGTCCTGGCCGCCCATGCCGTGCAGCCCCCGCATGACCTGACACCCAGGAACGTCGGCGATGCCGAACTGCTGGCCGAGGAACTGGACGCGATGCTCCTGCCCTCAGGCAGCCTGCGCCTGACCGGGCGGCCGCGCATCTCGGGCCTGCCGGGCTATCGCGCCGGTGCCTGGTGGGTGCAGGATGCGGCCGCGGCGCTGCCTGCACGGCTGATGGGCGATGTCGCGGGCAAGCGCGTGCTCGACCTCTGCGCGGCGCCGGGCGCCAAGACCCTGCAGCTTGCGGCCGCCGGGGCTGATGCCACGGCGCTCGATATCAGCGAACGTCGTATGACGCGGCTGCGCGAAAACCTTGAGCGGATGGCTCTCGCCGCCGATTGCGTCGTGGCCGATGCGTTCGAGTGGCTGCCGCATGCGCCCTTCGACGCCGTCCTGCTGGACGCGCCCTGCAGCGCGACGGGGACGATCCGCCGCCATCCTGATCTGCCGCACCGCTTCGACCCCGCGCAGATCGACGCGCTGACGGCGCTGCAGTCGGCGCTGATCGACCGTGCCGCAGGCTGGCTGGTGCCCGGCGGCAGGCTGGTCTTCGCCACGTGCTCGCTGCTGCGGGCCGAGGGAGAGGACCAGGCTGATGCGGCGATCAGCCGGAGCGATCTGGAGCCTGATCCGATCGATCCCGACGACCCGATGCTGCCGCCCGGCTGCATCGATGCCGGTGGCCGCCTTCGGACCCTGCCGTCTGCGCTGCCGGATATCGGCGGGCTGGATGGGTTCTTTGCAGCGCGCTTCAAGCGTCGCTGAACGGGACACCGACCGTTAAAGGACTAGAACAGCAGCGCGCTTCACGTCATCTCTGCGGTGCACAGTTGCCGGAGACGTCACCGTGAGCGACCCCCGATCCTGGGATCACAAAGCGCCGGCAGACCATCTTCCCATACGCCGGGCGTTGATCTCGGTGTCGGACAAAGCGGGCATCGTCGAGTTCGCCCGAGCGCTCGCCGCAGCGGGGGTCGCCCTGATCTCGACCGGCGGCACGGCGACGCTGATGCGTGAGGCCGGCCTTACCGTGACCGATGTGGCCGAGGTGACGGGCTTTCCCGAGATGATGTCGGGCCGGGTCAAGACGCTGCATCCCAAGATCCACGGCGCGCTGCTGGCCGATCGCGGGAATACCGCGCATATGGCCGAGGCGGAGGCGCATGACATCGCGCCGATCGACCTCGTCGTGGTCAACCTCTACCCGTTCGAGGCGGCCATCGCCCGCGGCGCAGCCCCGGGTGAGCTGGTCGAGACCATCGATATCGGCGGGCCCGCAATGCTGCGCTCGGCCGCGAAGAACCACGCCCATGTGGCCGTCGTCACCGATACCGAGGATTTCGCCCCCGTCGCCGAGGAGATCGCCCGAACCGGCGGTCTGAGCCAGGCGACGCGTACGGCGCTGGCGGCGACGGCCTATGCCCGCACCGCCGCCTATGACGCTGCGGTCGCGGGCTGGCTGGCGCGCCATGCCGGCCAGACCATGCCGCGCCGCCGGGTGATCGCTGGGAAGTTGGCGGCGCCGCTGCGATACGGTGAGAACCCGCATCAGGCCGCCGGCTTCTATCGTGACGACGATCCGCGGCCCGGCGTCGGCACAGCGACGCAGCTGCAGGGCAAAGCGCTCAGCTACAACAACATCAACGACACCGACGCGGCCTTCGAGCTGGTTGCAGATCTTGGCCGCGACCGGCCTGCCTGCGTGATCGTCAAGCACGCCAATCCCTGCGGCGTCGCGCTGGGCGATACCTTGGCCGAGGCCTATCAGAAGGCCTATGACTGCGACCGCACCCCGGCTTTCGGCGGCATCGTGGCGTTCAATCGGCGGATCGATGCCGCCGCCGCCGATGCCGTCTGCCGGATCTTCACCGAGGTGGTGATCGCGCCCGAGGCCGATGCCGGAGCGCGCCGCGTCTTCGCTGCCAAACGCGATTTGCGGGTGCTGATCGCGGGCGCCATGCCCGTGCCGGCAACCGCTGCCGACCGGCGACTGCATCTGCGCCAGGTCTCGGGCGGTTTTCTGGCCCAGGACATGGATGATGCCGGACCCGGCCTGTCGGCCGCGAAATGCGTGACGGTGCGCCAGCCGACCGAGATGGAGCTGTCGGACATGGCCTTCGCCTGGACGATTGCGCGCCACGTGAAGTCGAACGCGATCGTCTATGCCCGCGACCGGGCGACGGTGGGTATCGGCGCCGGGCAGATGAGCCGCGTCGACAGCACCCGCATCGCTGCGCGCAAGGCCGGCGACATGGCCGAGGCGCTGGGCCTCGCCATGAACGCCACCATGGGATCGGTCGTCGCCTCGGACGCCTTCTTTCCCTTCGCCGACGGGTTGATCACGGCGGCGGATGCCGGGGCGACCGCCGTCGTTCAGCCCGGCGGCTCGATCCGCGATGGGGAGGTGATCGAGGCTGCGAACACCAGGGGCCTCGCCATGCTGTTCGTCGGCCGGCGCCATTTCCGCCACTGACGAGGCTGCGGCGCCCGCGTCCTCAGACCGTCATCTGGCGCAGCCTGACCAGTGCCGCGGCCATCGTGATCGAGATGAAGGCGCCGCCGGCGTAGAGCAGCGCATCCACCACGATGCCGTCGGGGTTCAGGTGCTCGGCCCCCGCCTCGGCCACCCGCGTTGCCAGACCCAGCAGACGCGCCGCCATCTCGAAGGCGAACAGGCAGAACTCGGCTAAGCCGGGCCCGGTCAGGATCAGCCAGACGCCGGCGGGAAAGCGGGCTCGCCCCTCGTCCAGCGCCTGCTCGGGATCGCCGTCGCGGCCTTGGGCGATGTCCAGCAGCATGGTTCCGAACAGGGCGTATACCAGCGAGTTGGTCGACACGCCGCCGATCATCCCGCCCAGGAGCGCGGGCTCCATACCGCCGCCGGGCAGGATCAGCCCCGCGACCATCAACGAGGCGAGCGCGCCCGGCACGGTCAGGATCAGGGTGCGCAGCAGGAAGCCCCAAGGCAGCGACCCGTCGGAGGTCAGGGTCGCGTCGAACCCGGTGACTTGGCCGTTCGAGGTGATCGTGCGCAGCGCCGCATGCAGCACCAGCGCCGTAAAGATGAAGTTCAGCGGCAGACGGGGCGCGGCGCCGAAGAGGATGGTCGTCAGTCCCTCGAGAAAGATCAGCACCAGCACCGCCCAGGCAATCGCCTGCAGGTTCAGCGCAAAGATACCGATGGCGAGCGGTATCGTACCGCGACGCGCGTTCGACATGGGGAAAACCGTCCCTGTGGCTCGACCCAAACCCTCGGTGCAGTACGGCGCGCAATGCGTGGGCGCAGTGCATCGGTCTGGTGCAGACTTGGCGGTTCGTCCGGCCGCCGTCAAACGCTGCTTTCGCAAACCGCCGATGCGTGATCGGACCATCGGGGTCTGGTCTTGCTGCGACCCCGCCGCGACCAGTCGACCCGCGTGCGAGGTCCAAAGGCGCAGCGACGCCGCGGGCGGATCCATCAAGTGGCATTCTCACCACATCTACGCCGGCACCGGCCGGGACACCCGCTTTCACGGCGTCGGGCACATCCGGGCTGTGGTGATCCTGTTCAACTGAACGCACGCGACTAACGCACAGGACGGGGCGCTCAGGCTGCGGCGTCGCGGCGCGCGCTTTCCCAGGCGAGTATGGCGCGCTTCACGCCGAGGCCCCAGTGATAGCCACCAAGACCGCCGTCACGGCGGATCGCGCGGTGGCAGGGGATGAGCCAGCTGATCGGGTTGCGTCCGACTGCGGTGCCGACGGCGCGCACGGCCTTGGGGTTGCCGATATGGCGCGCGATCTCGGCATAGGTGGTGACCTGGCCCGACGGGATCGCCAGCAGCGCTTCCCATACCTTGATCTGGAACGGCGCACCGTAGAGCGCCAGCTTGACCGGCGCGCCGTCGCGAACCGGTGCATTCAGTGCAGCGGCGATCGGGGCCAGCACCGCCGGGTCGTGCCGGAACTGCGCCTCGGCCCAGCGCGATGTCATGTCGGCCATCGCGGCGTCGCGCCCGGTCTCGGCCGTGAAGGCGAGGCCGGCAAGACCGCGCCCGGTCGCAAAGGCCAGCGCCTCGCCGAAGGGCGTCGTGATCACATCCCAGGCGATGGTGAGGCCGGCGCCGCGGGCGGCATAGTCGCCGGGGGTCATCGCCTCCCAGCGCAGGAACAGATCGTGCAGGCGCGAGGGGCCCGACAGCCCAGTCTCATGCGCGGCATCCAGCACCGTGAAGCGCTCGGCCAGCAGCTGCCGGGCGTGGTCGAGTGTCAGGTATTGCAGATAGCGTTTCGGGCTGACGCCGACCCAGGCCGAGAAGACGCGCTGGAAATGCGCTGGGCTGAGGCCGACCGCGTCGGCGACATCCTCAAGGCTTGGCTGCTCGGTCCGGTTCTGCTCGATCCAGTCGAGTGCTGCCGCCATCAGGGCATAATGCTCGGGCTGGACGCTGTGCGGCGCGGGATCGGCGGTGGCGTGCATGGTCATGGGACGAAGCTCCTGCGGGACTGTCCCGGGGTTATGGCGGCTGCCCGTCGTTCAGGCGACCCGGATCCTGCGCCTGGGTGGGATCCGCGGGCAGAAGAGGGCGGGACCCGAAGATCCCAACCATCGCTCGGTTTCGCAGGGCGGCCTACTCGGCGGGTGACGGCGCCTTGGCGCCGCTCCGCGGCTCGTCCATCAGCCCCTTGACGATGGCCACGCAGCCTAGCAGCAGGACCACGGTAAAGGGCAGACCGGTCGAGACCGACATGGCCTGCAGCGCGCCCAGGCCACCGCCGAGCAGAAGTGCGATCGCCACCAGCCCCTCGAACGTGCACCAGAACACCCGCTGCGCGGTCGGCGCATCTGTCTTGCCGCCCGCCGTGATCGTGTCGATCACCAGGCTGCCCGAATCCGACGAGGTCACGAAGAACACGATCACCAGCACGATGCCGACCACCGAGGTGATGGCGGCAAGCGGCAGCCCGGCGAGCATCTCGAACAGCTTGAGCGGCAGCGCCGCCTCGGCGATCGAGCTCATGCCTCCGTCGATCAGCGCGATTGCCGTGCCGCCGAACACGGTCATCCACAGCACCGAGACCAGCGAGGGCACGAGCAGCACCGCGATCAGGAACTCGCGGACCGTGCGACCCCGGCTGACGCGGGCAATGAACATGCCGACGAAGGGCGACCACGAGATCCACCAAGCCCAGTAGAAGGCGGTCCAGCCCTGGCGGAAGTTGTCGTCGTCGCGCCCGAACGGGTTCGACAGCGCGGCCAGTTCGGTGCCGTAGGCGACGAGGTTGTCCACGAAGCCCGACAGCAGCGCCAGCGTCGGCCCGGCCAGCAGCACGAAGCCGAGCAGGACGAAGGCCAGCACCATATTGACCTCGGACAGCACCTTCACGCCGCCGTCGAGGCCGCGCAGCACCGAGATCAGCGCGACGGCCGTGATCGCGATGATCAGGAAGACCTGCGTGTTGCGCCCCTCCTCGATGCCGAACACGAAGCCGAGGCCGGCATTGGCCTGCTCGGCGCCATAGCCGAGCGAGGTGGCGAGGCCGAACAGCGTCGCGAAGACCGCCAGCGTGTCGATCACATGGCCGGGCCAGCCCCAGGTCCGCTCTCCGAAGATCGGATAGAAGATCGAGCGCATGGTGAGCGGCAGGCCCTTGTTGTAGGCGAAGAGCGCCAGTGCCAGCGCGACGACGGCGTAGATCGCCCAGGGATGCAGGCCCCAGTGGAAGATCGTCGCCGCCATGCCGAGACGCTGCGCCGCCGCAGCGTCACCCCCGGCCGCGCCGAGCGGCGCCCAGTCGCTGCGCGCGCCGTCCTCGCCCAGCGAGACGCCGCCGAGCGCCGAGGTATAGTGGCTGATCGGTTCGGAGACGCCGAAGAACATCAGGCCGATGCCCATGCCGGCGGCAAACAGCATCGCGAACCAGCCGAAATAGCTGTAGTCCGGCGTCGCCGCCGCCCCGCCCAGGCGCACGCTGCCGAGCGGCGTCACGATCAGCGCCAGACAGAGCAAGATGAAGATGTTCGAGGCGAGCAGGAAGAACCAGTCGAAGCTGCCCGTTACGAAGGCGAAGAGCGCATCGGAGATGGCGCCGACATCCTCTTGAAAGATCAGCGTGAGAAAGGTGAAGGCCACGATCGTCAGGCCCGAGACCACGAAGACCGGATTGTGCAGGTCGAGGCCGAACGGCGTGATATTGTCCTGGCCGATGGTGTAATCGGTATCGATAAGGTTCACCGGGCCCTCCGGCTCGGGCAGCCCGGTCTGGGTTTCCTGTTCCGTCAAGGCTATCTCCTTTCGCTGCCGGCGCGTGCCGGTGGTGGGCGGCGCGCCGGTCTCGGCTGGATAACTCGCACGTTAGCGAAACGGTTTCACGGAACGGCGGCGTGTCGATGCCCAACTGCGAAGCTTCGTGCGCTTGTTTCGTCATGATCGCTCAGGCATGGGGCAGCGCATGCCAGCCATGATGAGCTATCCGCAGATCAAGGAGTGCTTCCGCCGGCTCGAGATCGAGCGGCCGGATCCTGAGGGTGAGCTGGAGCACGTCAACGCCTTCACCCTGGTTGTCGCCGTCGCGCTGTCGGCGCAGTCGACCGACAAGGGGGTCAACAAGGCGACCAAGCCGCTGTTCAAAATCGCCGACACGCCCGAGAAGATGCTGGCCCTCGGTGAGGAGGGGTTGACCGAGTACATCCGCTCGCTCGGGCTCTATCGCAACAAGGCGAAGAACGTCATCGCGCTCAGCCGCATCCTGATCGACGACTATGGCGGCGAGGTGCCCTCCTCGCGCGCGGCGCTGTCCTCGCTGCCAGGGGTCGGGCGGAAGACGGCGAATGTCGTGCTGAACATGCATTGGCGCTTTCCTGCCCAGGCGGTGGACACGCATGTCTTCCGGGTCGGCAACCGGACCGGCATCGCGCCGGGCAAGGACGTGGTCGCGGTCGAGCGCGCGCTGGAGAACAACCTGCCGGCCGAGTATGCGCTGAACGCCCATCACTGGCTGATCCTGCACGGCCGCTACACCTGCCTCGCGCGCTCGCCCCAATGCTGGCGCTGCGTGATCGCCGATCTCTGCCCGTTCGAGGAGAAGACGCCCGAGCCGGGTTCGGAGGCCGATAAGGCGCTGAAGCGCGAGAAGGCGGCGGCACGCAAGGCCGCGCAGGCGTTGGAGGCGGCGGAGGGCGCGGACAGGGTCGACGCCGCGCCGGTCGCCGCCGCGCCGCGGAAGCGCGGGCGGCCACGAAAATCCGCCTGAACGCAACCGCGGCTGGTCGCCGCGATGCGGACTGCGGGAGGACCAGGTTTGCCGGGTGCGGGCACGTGGCCGGATCGGGGTCATGGGCTGGGGAGAAGCACGAGGGTGCTTCGCGTCGAGCGTTCTGCGGCGGGCGGGCCGCGTCAAGGACGGGCCGGCGCTGCCGGTGGCTGCGCGATCCTTGACCCGGCTCGCCCCCCGCGGCTTGTGTCAGGCGGTGATGATGAGCCGGCTGTCGTGGCACCAGCGCGACAGGATCCAGGTCAGATCGGCGCGCGCGAAGGCGACGCAGCCTGCGGTCGGGAACCGCGGGCGGCGCCACAGATGCACGAAGATCGCCGAACCCATGCCGGCCCTGCGCGCTGCGTTGTGGTCGGTGACAGCGCAGAGGTCGTACAGGCCGTCGCCCCGTCGCATCCGGTCGGCCGGGAAGGCATGCGGATGGCGGATCTCGCTGTTGTAGGCGGGGTCGGCCGGGTCCTCGGCCCAGCCGGTCGGATTGAGAAGCGGCGCCACGGGCAGCACCGTCATGGGCGGTGCCACGCGATCGGGCCGGATGAAAAGCTGCGTCAGCCGCCAGTGCCCGGCCGGGGTGGCGCCGTCGCCCTCGCGCTTGACGTCGGCGGGTAGGATGCCGCCGCGACCGGTGGCGCAGGGCAGGTCGCGGCCGAGAAAGCGCGCACCCCGTGCTGTGACGACGAGGTCATGCGCACGCTGCGTCACAGCAGATGGCCGGATTTCCGGGCCTTGGTGGCGAGGTAGCGTTCGTTGAGTGGGTTCACGCCCACCCTGAGCGGCACGCGTTCGAAGACGCTGACACCGCAGGCGTCCATCATCGCGGTCTTGTTCGGGTTGTTGGTCATCAGGCGCACGGCCGAGAAGCCCATGGCCTTCAGCATCTCGGCGCCGAGGCGGAAATCGCGCTCGTCATCCTCGAAGCCGAGGCGGTGATTGGCCTCGACGGTGTCCAGCCCCTCGTCCTGCAGGGCGTAGGCCCGCATCTTGTTGGCGAGCCCGATGCCGCGGCCTTCCTGGTTGAGATAGAGCAGGATGCCGCTCGCCTCGGCGCCGATCTGCGTGAGGGCCGCCTGCAATTGCGGGCCGCAGTCGCATTTAAGCGAGCCGATCACGTCGCCGGTGAAGCAGGCCGAGTGCAGCCGGGCCAGCACCGGCAGGGCGCGATCGGGCTGCC
>JBCCSW010000161.1:0-8960 GCA_039199465.1 Pseudomonadota bacterium | reverse complement strand
GCAGCGCCTGTACGACGCCTGCCAGAATCGGCTGGGCACGGGGCTTTACCGCACCAAAGGGTTCCTGTGGCTCGCCTCGCGTCCCTCTCACGTGCTGCTCTGGCAGCAGTCCGGCAGCCAGATCGCCCTCGAGCTCACCGGCCTTTGGCGCGCCGAGATCGCTGACCGTCCGGATCGCAGTCTGCTGACCGAAGAAGTCGAGCAGCTGCAGGCGCGCTTCAAAGGGCAGCATCCCGTCTTCGGCGACCGCCACAACGAGCTGACGCTGATCGGCCTCGAGGCGGCGCGCGAGGCGTTCTACGCCGCCCTGCAGGACGCGCTCTGCACCGACGAGGAAATCGCCGCCTGGCAGCGCGGTGCGCGCTTCTCAGATCCCTGGCCGCAGTCGATTCGTCGCATCGAGTGAGCGGCTACGCGTCGTTCGCGAGCGTCAACGTCTCGCCATCCTCGGGAATGAACACCTTTGCGGCGAGTCCGTTGGCTTCCAGCACCTGCCGCAGCTGCGCGCGGGTCGTCGGACAGTGATTGAGCGCTTCGAGATGGTTCGCAACGACCCGGCCGGGCGCGTCCCGGGCAAAGGCCACCAGGTCGTCGATCGACATGAGGAGCAGGCCGCCCACGTCGAGGCTCGCGCTGCCTGCCGCCATCACCGCGACGTCCGGCTTCAGTTCGCGCAGCGCCCGCCGGACGTCCTTGGAATAAATCGTGTCGCCGCTGATGTAGATGGACGGCTCGTCGGGAAGGCGGATGACGAAGCCGGCGCCGTTGGCCATCAGGAAACGGACCCAGCCGTAGCCGTGGGTCGCCGGCACCGCGGTCACCTCGCCGCCGAAGGCCGGATGCGGCTGCCAGGCGTCGAGCCCGGCCTCGACGTGGAGCCCCAGCTTCTTCAGGAACGGGACGTCCCGGCGCGGCGCGAGGACCGGGATCTGCCGCTCTGCGAGGAAGGCCGCGCCAGGGTCGTCGAGATGGTCGCTGTGGCGGAGGGCGTCGATACCGAGCTTTTGGCTGTGGGTGATCAGACAGTGGGTCACCTTGTCGAGCACGTCCGCGGCGTTCGCCGGCAGGCCTACGGTCGGGTTGCGCGCTGGCCTGTGCCCATGCCGCTGGCGTCGGGTGAACGAGTTCAGCGCCTTCCGGTCGCTCAGCATCGGGTCGACCAGGATGTGAACGTCGCCGGATTCGAGGACGCAGGTGGCGTTGCGCAGCTGATGGAATTTCATGGGTCTAGGATGCACAGAACCGCCGAAACGTCTCGAAGTCGGCGACGCGATGTCGCCGTCGTGGACGGCCAGTCGCCCGAAGACGGCGCCGAGAACCCGTGACCGTGCGCGCATCGAGGACGACCGACCGCACGCTCCTCTGCCTGCTCTTCGTGTCGGGCTTCGTCAGCCTCGTCTACCAGGTGCTCTGGATGCGCGAGCTGTCGCTGCTCTTCGGCAGCTCGGCCCACGCGACCGCGGGCACGCTGACCGTTTTCTTCGGCGGACTCGCCATCGGCGGCGCGATCTGGAGCCAGCGCGCCCCCCGGGTCGGGCGCCCGCTGGTCGAGTACGGCCTGGTGGAAATCGGCGTCGGACTCACCGGCAGCCTGTACTTCGGCATGATGGCCGTCTACGCGGCGATGTATTCGCCGCTGCACGACGCGCTCGGCGACCGGCCGACCCTGCTGCTGATGGCGAAGCTCGTCCTGGCGGCCGGCGCGCTCCTGCCGCCGGCGATCCTCATGGGCGGGACGCTGCCGCTCGCGGCGCAGGTCCTCGTGGGTGCGCGGGGCTCGCTGGGCCGCACCGGCACGCTGCTCTACGGCCTGAACACCCTCGGCGCCGCCGCCGGCGCCCTGGCCGCCGGATTCTGGCTGCCGCCCTGGATCGGCTTCCGGCGCACCTATCTGCTGGCGGCCGGCGCTTCCCTGGTCATCGGCGTCGTCGCGTGGCGACTCGGCAGAAAGATGACGCCACAGGCCGCAGCGGATCCAGCGCCCACGCGTCCGTCCGCGCCGAAGACGGCGGATCGCCCGAGGGATCGCCGGGCCATCGTCGACCTGGCGGCGCCGAAGCTGGTCGTTACGGCGGTCGCCTCCGGCGCGCTGGCGCTGGCGCTCGAGGTTCT
The DNA here is from genome assembly GCA_039199465.1 of Pseudomonadota bacterium. Classification (GTDB taxonomy): domain Bacteria; phylum Pseudomonadota; class Alphaproteobacteria; order Rhodobacterales; family Rhodobacteraceae; genus Thermohalobaculum. The sequence continues at coordinate 6,848 of JBCCSW010000161.1, read as the reverse complement.
CTGGACGCGCATGTTCCAGCAGGTCCTGCAGAACTCGGTCTACACCTTCTCGATCATCCTGGTCACCTTCCTGGTCGCCCTGGCGCTCGGGGCGCTCGTGGCCCGCCGGATCGCGCGCGCCCGCGTCGATCCCTGGACGGCGCTGACCCTGCTCGTGACCGCCGCCGGAATCGGCGCTCTGGCGACGCCCTTTCTCTTCTTCCAGATCACCGACGGCATGCGCTACCTGGGGTCGGGAGAGCAGTGGTCGACCTACGTCGTGTCGGTCATCAGCGCGGCCGCGCTGGTGCTCCTGGTGCCCGGCGTGGCGGTCGGCGCGGTCTTCCCGTACCTGCTCCGGGTGGGCGAGCGGAGCGGCCAGCCTGGCCGGGTCGTCGGACGACTCTCGGCGCTCAACACGGCCGGCGCGATCGTCGGCTCGCTGACGGCGGGGTTCGTGCTGCTGGGGATGATCGGCCTCTGGGCCAGCGTCCTTGTGATCGCCGGCGCGTACTTCGCGCTCGCCATGTGGCTCGCGCGCGCGACCGCCCGCCGGCTGGTCCTCGTTCCGGCGCTGGCCCTCGTCCTGGCCCTCACCGCGGCCAATCCGTCGGCGCTGCCAGGCGTCAGGATCAACCACGAGACCGAGACGCTGCTGGCGTCGTGGGAAGGGCCCGATGGGTTCGTCGCCGTGATCGAGCGCAACGGCTCGCGGCGCATCAAGATCAACAACTTCTATGCGCTCGGCAGCTCCGCGGCCGTCGAGCAAGAGCAGAATCAGACGCTGATTCCGCTCATGCCGCATCCCGATCCGGCGCGCCTCTTCTACCTCGGCATGGGGACCGGCATCACGGCGGGTGCGGCCCTGCGACTGCCCAGCGAGCACGTCACCGTCACCGAGCTGGTGCCCGAGGTGATCACGGCCGCGGCGGCGTACTTCGACGATCTGGCCTCCGGACTCTTCACCAGCGCGCGGGCGCGGGTCCTGGCGCGCGACGGCCGCAACGAACTCCGCGGTCGCGCCGCGCGCTACGACGCGATCATCGCCGATCTCTTCGTGCCGTGGCGGGCGGGCGTCGGCAATCTGTACAGCCTTGATCACTATCGGGCGGCGCGGACGCGGCTCGCGCCGGACGGCGTGTACGTCCAGTGGATTCCGCTCTATCAGGTGACGAACGTCGAGTTCTGGACCATCGTCCGCACCTTCCTGGAAGTGTTTCCCCACGTCCAGGTGTGGCGCGGCGACTTCTACGGCGACAAGCCCATCCTGGCGCTGGTCGGCGCGGAAGCGCATCAGCCGCTCGATCCGGCGGCGATCTTTCGCAACGGACGCCATCTGCGCGGCGACGACAATCTCGATCCGCGGATTGCCCTGGCGGTGACGCTGCCGTTCTACGCCGGCAACCTGGGCGAGAGCCGCGAGATCGTTCCGGACGGCCCCGTCCACACGGACGACGACCCGGTGATCGACTACGCCGCGCCGATCAGCCATCGCAACGCCCGCGCTGGACGCGCCAGCTGGTTCATCGGCGACGAGATGATCGCCTTCATGGACCGATTGCTCGCGGCGACCCCGCCCGATCAGGATCCCTATCTCTCGCGCCTCGATGCCGCGAGCCGCGGCTTCGTCCGGGCCGGCCTGAGCTACCACAAGGGGGCGGTTCACTACCATCTCGGGCAGCGCGACGCGGCGCAGCGCCACATGGAGGATTTCGTGGCGCGCCTGCCGGTCCGCATCGCGTTCGAGACGACGAGCAGCGCCGCCGTGGTCGTCGAAGAGGGCGACTGATTCGCCTTCGGGAGACGTCGCGGCTCAGCGCGCGTCGGTTCGGTCCGGTTCGTTCGCCGCGCTCCAGGCGTCGACGCCGCCCGACTCGAAGCCGTTTCGGAAGATCGAGCTGGTGTGAAGCGTCTCCATGGCCGCGCTGAGCGCGTTGAAGGCGGTTTCGGCGTCGGGCTCGAGGGGCAGGCTCAGCAGCAGATTGACGGCTTCGAACGGGTCGAGCGAAAGGTCGAAGAGCTCCTCATCAACACCGTCGCGCCAGATCAGCTTGAAGCGCTCGCCGCGAATGGCGCGCTCGACGGTGTCGTAGGGCGGCTCGCCGTTCGGGCTGAAGCGCTCGGCGTAGGCGTAGGGGCGGGATGAGCGGGTCGGCAAGGTCGGATCCTGGAGATAGGGAAGCAGGCTGACCGAGTCCTCGGCAGGGTTCGGCTGGCCCGCGATCTCGGTCAGGGTCGCAAAGATGTCGAGGGTGTGCACCAGCGCCAGGCTCTCGCTGCCTTCATCCGCCGGGTCGATCCACGGACTCTGGACGATGAACGGCACGTTGACGCCGCCCTCGTACACGGTTCCCTTCGCCCGGCTGGCCACAAAGGGGGGCACCACCGCCCGGCGCGGAGAGCCGTTGTCGCCGACGAAGAAAATCGTCGTGTCGGCAAGTACCGCGGCGGGGATGGCCTGGAGCAGGCGGCCGATCTCGGTGTCCATGGCCTCGACGGCGGCTCTGTAGAGGTCCTCGGCAGGGGATTGGTCGTTGACGTCAGCGGAGATCAATGCCGCTGGCGGTGCGTGAAAGGGCGTGTGCGGCGCGGTGAAGGCGAGCCAGACGAACCACGGCTCGTCACCAAAGCCGTTGATCAGATCGATTGCCTCGTTGACGTTGTCGGTCGTGACGTAGGTGGCAAAGCCGCTTTGCGTCGATCCGGCCGATGTCGACGAGTTGGTCGTCTTGGGCCACGAGAAATAGCTCGGCACGCTGCCCGAAAGCGGGCCGGCGTAGGCATCGAATCCTGAATCGATGGGATGGTCGATGTCGCTGTTGTTGCCGATATGCCACTTGCCGGCGACGCCGTTGCGGTGGGTCGATGCCAGCACCTCCGGGAGCAGCGTCTCCTCGATGCTGAGCTGCGCGCCCTCGGGCTCACCGATGCCGATGCGAAACGGAAATCGACCGGTCAGGGTGGAGGCCCGGGTCGGGGCGCACGTCGGACTCGAATATGCGTTGCGGAAGAGGATGCCGTTTGCGGCGAGCTGATCGATCCACGGCGTCGGCCCGGGGCTCGCGCCTTCGCCGGGATGGCCATAGAGATCGTCGCGCGAGTAGACGCCCACGGCGTCCACGCCCAGATCGTCGGCCAGGATCACCAGAAAATTGTCGCGTGCTTCGGTGCCTTGGGCCATCGTAAACGCGACCAGGGCCAACATCGAGAGGCTTCGGAGAATCGACATCGTGGGTCTCCTTATTTCTGCTGTCATGCGTTTTCGTCCGACCAGGACGCGTCCGCGCTGAACGCGAAACCGTCGGTGGCGACAGAACCACCATGGCGCTACGGCATTACTCGCGCCATATCGACGCCGAAGAAGCGGGGGGTGACCTGGGACGAGCGCGCGTTAGAATCGCGCCGTTCCTTGTCTTTCTTGACCCAAAGGAGATCGAGACCATGGTTGCCCGTATCCGTACCGCAAGCGTTCGCATCGCCCTCACCATCGTCCTGTGCGCGTGTTTCGCGATCTTGCTGCCCGCCCAGGCCGAGGGCGCGGCAGGAGACGAAGCGCTCCTCAGCGCCGAGCGCTTCGCGGGGCTCGAGCTCCGAAGCATCGGACCGGCCCTGATGGCGGGCCGCATCGCCGACATCGCCATCCATCCCGACGACGACAATCTCTGGTACGTCGCGGTCGGCTCGGGCGGGGTCTGGAAGACGAAGAACGCCGGCATCACCTGGACCCCGATCTTCGACGATCAGCCGTCGTACTCGATCGGCTGCGTCGCCCTCGATCCACAGAATCCCGAGGTGGTCTGGGTCGGCACGGGTGAGAATGTCGGTGGGCGCCACGTCGGCTACGGCGACGGCATCTACCGCAGCGACGACGGCGGTGCGACCTGGTCGCATCGGGGCCTGAAGGACAGCGAGCACATTTCGGAGATCGTGATTCATCCCGAGGATGCGAACACGCTCTGGGTGGCGGCCCAGGGTCCGCTGTGGAGCCCGGGCGGCGAGCGCGGCGTCTTCATGACCACCGACGGCGGCGCGACCTGGCAGCAGGTTCTGGGCGATGACGAATGGATCGGCGCGACCGATCTGGCCATCGACCCGCGCGATCCCGATCGGCTCTACGCCGCCACCTGGCAGCGCCACCGCAACGTCGCAGCCTACATGGGCGGCGGTCCGGGCACGGGGCTGCACCGCAGCAGCGACGGCGGGCGCACCTGGGAGAAGCTCACCCGCGGCCTGCCCGACAGCCGGATGGGCAAGATCGGCCTGGCGATCTCGCCGCTGCAGCCGGACGTCCTCTATGCCGCCATCGAGCTCGACCGGCGCACGGGCGCGGTGTATCGCTCGAGCGATCGCGGTTCGTCCTGGGAGAAGCGCTCCGACGCGGTTGCGGGCGGCACGGGTCCGCACTACTACCAGGAGCTCTACGCCTCGCCGCACCAATTCGATCGCATCTACCTGGCCGACGTCCGCATGCAGGTCTCCGACGACGGCGGCGCGACCTTCGTACGCATGAAGGAGGAGTCCAAGCACTCCGACAACCACGCCCTGGCCTTCCGCGCCGACGATCCCGACTATCTGCTGGTCGGCACCGACGGCGGCCTGTACGAGAGCTTCGACCTGGCGGAGAACTGGCGCTTCATCGCCAACATGCCGATCACCCAGTTCTACAAGCTGGCGGTCGACGACGCCGAGCCGTTCTACAACGTCTACGGCGGCACCCAGGACAACGCCACCCAGGGCGGACCGTCGCGCACCGACAACGTGCACGGCATCCAGAATTCGGACTGGGGCATCATCCTCGACTGGGACGGCCACCAGCCGGCGACCGAGCCCGGCAATCCCGACATCGTCTACGCCCAGCGCCAGCAGGGCTACCTGAGCCGGGTCGACCGCAGCACCGGCGAGATCGTCGACATCCAGCCTCAGCCCGGCCCCGGCGAGGGTCCGGAGCGCTTCAACTGGGACGCGCCGATCCTGGTCAGCCCGCACCAGGCGTCGCGGATCTACTTCGCCTCCCAGCGGGTGTGGCGCAGCGACAACCGCGGCGACACCTGGACGGCCCTCTCCGGCGACCTGACTCGGAACCAGGAGCGCCTGACCCTGCCGATCATGGGCGAAACCCAAAGCTGGGATAGCGCCTGGGACATCTCGGCGATGTCGACCTACAACACCATCGCGAACCTGAGCGAGTCGCCCGTGGTGGAGGGTTTGCTCTACGTCGGCACCGACGACGGCCTGATCCAGGTCTCCGAGCCCGAGGGCGAGGCCGGCTGGCGCGCCATCGAGGTCGGCTCGCTGCCGGGCGTCCCGGCGACGGCCTACGTCAACGACATCCGGGCCGATCTCTTCGACGGCGACACGGTCTACGTCGCCCTCGACAACCACAAGTACGGCGCGTTCGGTCCGCATCTTCTGCGCAGCGAGGATCGCGGCCGGTCGTGGACGTCGATGCGTGGCAACCTGCCTGAGCGCACCCTGGTGTGGCGCCTGGTGCAGGACCACGAGCGTCCGGAGCTCTTCTTCATCGCCACCGAATTCGGCCTCTACTTCACGGTCGACGCCGGGGCGCACTGGACCGAGCTGACGGGCGGCGTGCCCACGATTTCGTTCCGCGATCTGACCATCCAGCGCCGCGAGAACGACCTCGTCGGCGCGTCGTTCGGCCGCAGCTTCTACGTGCTCGACGACTACACGGCCCTGCGCGCGGTCTCCGCCGAGCAGCTCGAGCAGGAGGCGACCCTCTTCGCGCCGCGCGACGCCTGGTGGTACGTGCCGCGTCCGCATCTCGCCTTCGAGCCGGGACGGGGCGACCAGGGCGCGGGTCATTTCGTGGCGCCCAATCCGCCGTTCGGCGCGGTCATCACGTACTACCTGAAAGACGGTTTCGAGACGCGCGAGACGACGCGTCAGGCGCAGGAAAAAGCCGCCGTGGAAGCTGGTGAGGCGATCGCCTTCCCGGGCTGGGAGGCGGTGGAACAGGAGCGCCGCGCGCCCGAGCCGCACATTTGGCTGATCGTGCGCGACGCCGACGACCGCATCGTCCGTCGGGTGGCTGGGCCGACCGGTGCCGGCTTCCACCGCTTGGCCTGGGACCTGCGCCATCCGACCCCGAACGCCGTCGGGCGCGTCGAGCCGCCGCCGCCCATGTGGGGCGAGCCGCCGCGCGGCCTGATGGCGGCGCCCGGCACCTACACCGTGACGCTGGCGGCGCAGGTCGACGGCGAAACGCGCACGCTGTCGGAGCCGCAGTCCTTCACGGTCAAGCCGCTGCGCCGCGGCGCGCTCGACGGCGCCAGCCCCGAGGCCGTTGCGGCGTTCTGGCGCGAATACGAAGCCGCCGTGCGCGAGAGCACGGCCATGGACGTGGCGCTGCGGCAGCTCATGAACCAGGTCGAGCGCATGGGCCAGGTGATCGCGCATTCCCAGGGCGATCCGCAGACGATCGATGCCCGCTACCACGCGCTGCGCGCCGACGTGTTGGCGCTCGAGAGCCGCTTCTACGGCCCCGGTGCGAAGCGCGAGATCGGCGAAAAATACCCGCCCACCGTCGGCGACCGGCTCTTCGCGGTCGTGCGGGGCGTCGGCCAGTCGACCTACGGTCCGACGCCGAGCCACCGGACGATCCTGGAGATCGCCACGACCGAGATGAAGGAACTGCGCACCGAGCTGGAGCGCACGCAGTCTGAGCTTTCTGCCCTCGGCAAAGCGCTCGTCGCCGCGGGTGGTCCGTGGCTGGAGGGTGAGGCGCTGCCCTGAGCGGCACCGGAGATCTCATACGCGCGAAGGCCGCCCGGCGCAGCGCGCCTATACACCGAAGGCCGCCCGGCGACGGGCGGCCTTCGCGCGGATGAGATCTCCGGTGCCGCTCAGGG
>JBCCSW010000160.1:0-8967 GCA_039199465.1 Pseudomonadota bacterium | reverse complement strand
CGCGACGCCCGCGCCCGGATGAACGAATGTCCCCTCGGGGCGGCGGCGCTGGCCGGCACCTCCTTTCCCATCGACCGGCAGATGACCGCCGAGGCGTTGGGCTTCGACCGGCCCTCCGCCAACAGCCTGGACGCCGTCGCCGACCGCGATTTCGCGCTGGAGTTCCTGTCCGCCTCGGCGATCTCTGCCATCCATCTCTCGCGCCTGGCCGAGGAGATCGTGATCTGGACCTCGGCACAGTTCCGCTTCGTCAGGCTGACCGATGCGTTCTCGACCGGCTCCTCGATCATGCCGCAGAAGCGCAACCCCGACGCGGCCGAGCTCTGCCGGGCCAAGGCGGGGCGGATCGTCGGTGCCTTCGTCGCGCTCGCGACCGTGATGAAGGGTCTGCCGTTGGCCTATTCGAAGGACATGCAGGAGGATAAGGAGCCGGTGTTCGACGCCGCCGACGCGCTGGCGCTGGCGCTCGCCGCGATGACCGGCATGGTGCGCGACATGACGCCGAACCGCCCGGTGCTGGCCGCGGCCGCCGGTGCCGGATACGCGACCGCGACCGACTTGGCCGATTGGCTGGTGCGCGTGCTTGGCCTGCCCTTCCGCGAGGCGCATCACGTCACCGGCCGCATCGTCGCCGCGGCCGAGGCGGCCGGCGTCGACTTGGCCGACATGCCGCTGAGCGCCATGCAGGCGGTCGAGCCGCGGATCACCGATGACGTGTTCGGCGTGCTGACCCCCGCCGCCTCCGCCGCCTCGCGGCAGTCCTATGGCGGCACGGCCCCCGACCAGGTGCGCGGGCAGATCGCCCGCTGGCGCAACGGAGAACGCCCATGATCGCCCGTGCCCTGATGCTGCTGCTCGCCGGCGCCCTCGCCCTCTCGGCCTGCGGGCGCAAGGGCGACCCGGTGCCGCCTTCACAGGTCGAGCGCGATGACAGCGTGATGTCGCAGGACGGCAATTGACGCGCGCGGCGCGCGATCGGGGACGGCTTTGGACCACTTCACCTATAAATCCGGCAGGCTGCATGCCGAGGATGTGCCGATCGCGCGGATCGCCGAGGCGGTCGGCACGCCCTTCTACGTCTACTCCACCGCGACGCTGGAGCGGCATTATCGCGTGTTCGACGAGGCATTGGCCGGCACCGATCACATCATCGCCTATGCGCTGAAGGCCAACTCCAACCTCGCCGTCGTCGCGACCCTGGCGCGCCTCGGCGCCGGTGCCGATGTCGTCTCGGGCGGTGAACTGGCACGCGCGCTGGCGGCAGGGGTGGCGCCGGCAAAGATCGTTTTCTCGGGCGTCGGCAAGACGGATGCCGAGATGCGCGACGCGCTCAACGCCGGCATCGGTCATTTCAACATCGAGAGCGCGCCTGAACTCGACAGCTTGTCGGCCGTCGCCGGCGCGATGGGCGCGACCGCCCGCATCGCCATCCGCGTCAATCCGGATGTGGATGCGCGCACCCATGCCAAGATCTCGACCGGCAAGGCCGAGAACAAGTTCGGCGTGCCGATCGGCGAGGCGCCCGCGCTCTATGCCCGCGCCGCGACGCTGCCGGGGATCGAGGTGATCGGCGTCGACGTCCATATCGGCAGCCAACTCACCGAGCTTGCACCGTTCGAGGACGCCTTCAGCCGGATCGCGGATCTGACCCGTCAGCTGCGCGCGGCGGGCCATGACATTCGCCGGCTGGATCTCGGCGGCGGCCTCGGCATCCCCTACGTCGCCTCCAACCAGGCGCCGCCGCTACCCTTCGACTATGGCAGCCTGATCAAGCGCACGACCGGCGATCTGGGCTGCCAGATCGTGATCGAGCCGGGGCGCCTGATCGCCGGCAATGCGGGGCTGCTGGTCGCGCGCACGATCTATCGAAAGGAAGGGACAGGCCGCACGTTCCTGATCCTGGATGCAGCGATGAACGATCTGATCCGGCCTGCGATGTACGACGCCCATCACGATATCGTGCCCGTGATCGAGCCTGCCTCGGACGCCCCGATCGCCCCCGTCGATATCGTCGGCCCAGTCTGCGAGACCGGCGATACCTTCGCGCGCGCGCGGCAAATGCCACCGGTGAACGCCGGGGATCTGCTCGCTTTCCGCTCGGCCGGCGCATATGGCGCAGTCATGGCATCGGAGTACAACAGCCGGCCGCTGACGCCCGAAGTGCTGGTTTCGGGCGATCGCTTTGCCGTGGTGCGCGCACGCCCCACATTGGAGGAGATGCTGGCCCGTGATAGCGTTCCTTCGTGGATTGAACATCAGACCGCGGCGGGCGTCGTGTGACCGATCGCCCAGCCGCCGCTCGAAAGGCAAGCATGGCAGAGACGCTGCGCGCGCGCTCCGTTAAGACCGACCGCGACCTCCGCCGCAGACTGGGCCGCAGTCGGCGCGCCTTGGCGCTGGAACGGTTCGCGGCGTCCTTCTGGCCGCTGAGCGCGACGCTGGCGACGATCCTCGGCCTCGCGCTGCTGGGCTTCTACGCCAGCCTGCCGGCTGACTGGCATTGGGTGGCGCTGCTCGGCTCGGTGCTCGCGCTCGGCGCAGCCCTCGGCTACGCCATCCTGCGTTTCCGCTGGCCCGATCGCCGGTCGGCCGCCGATCGGCTCGACGACGCGGCCGACAGCGCTGTCGGCCGGCCCCTTGCCGTCATGGCCGATGCCCAGGCCAGCGGCTGCGACGACGCCTTCGCCCGCGCGGTCTGGCGCGAACATGTTCGCCGGGCTGAGGAGGCCGCGCGGTCGCTGATCGTCCGCCCGGCCGATCTTCGCGTCTCCTCTCGCGATCCCTGGGCCCTGCGCCTGTTCGCCCCCGTTCTCCTGATCGCTGGCATTTTCGCGGGCGGCGGGGACTGGGCCGCGCGCCTCGGGTCGATCTTCGTGCCGGCGACGCCGGCGGCAGGGACGGCGGCGGCGCTGACGCGCGCGCCAGATGTCGAGGCATGGGCGACGCCTCCCGCCTATACCGGTGTCGACGGCGTCTATCTGGACCACGACACGGCAGAGTATCGCCTGCCGGTCGGCACCGTGCTGACCTTGCGCGTCACGGATCTGGACGGCGGCGCGGTCCTAAAGGCGCCGGGCGTCGAGATTGCGGAGGGCCTGGTCCAGTCATCGGCCCCGGATCCAACCGCTGCGGCCGACGGCCAGCCCGGGACAGAGGGCGATGAGATCGCCGCGGCAGATCCCACCGCTGCGAACACGACGACGGATCAGGCTGCGACGCCCGAGATCGCCTTCACCGCCCTCGGCGGCGGGCTGCACGAGCTGCGCGGCGTGCTGAAGACCGATGGTGTCGTCACCGTCGATGGGCCGGACGGCCGCCTCGCGTCCTGGCGCTTCGTCGTCGATCCGGATGCCCCGCCCGCGATCGCCTTCCGCACCGATCCTCGCGCCACCTTCGCCGGCGCGACCGAAGTCGAGTTCACCGCAGCCGACGACTACGGCGTCGCGACCGCCTATGCCCGCATCGTGCCGGAAGGCGGCCTGAAGGGGCCCGAGCGCAGCCTGGTGACCGAGGCGGTGGAGTTCGCCCTGCCCCTGCCGATCACAGGCGACCCGCGCGAGGTCGCCGATACCGCGGTCGAGGACCTTTCCGAACATCCCCTCGCCGGCGGTCGCGTCGAGATCACGCTGATGGCCGAGGACGGCGCCTCGCAGGTCGGCATGTCCGAGACGTTGACGATCACCCTGCCCGGTCGGCGCTTCACCCATCCGCTGGCCCGCGGGCTTGTCGAACAGCGCCGCGAATTGGCCCTGGACTTCGAGAACGCGTCGCGCGTGCTGGATATCGTCCAGGCCATGACCGTGCGCCCTCAGGAGGTCTTCGACGGCAAACACGGCGCCTATTTGGCCGTGCGGAGCGCCGTGCGTCGCCTCGCCCTCGCCATCGCCGACGACCGCGTCGCCGGAGCGGCCGAGGAGGTCACAGGCCTGTTCTGGGATGCCGCGATCGCGCTTGAGGGCGGCGATCTGGAGAGCGCGCTGGAACGCCTGCGCGCCGCAGAGCGCGCGCTGCAGGACGCGCTGGAGAACGGCACCGAGGAGGACATCCGCCGCGCGATGGAAGAGATGCGCGCGGCCATGGAGCAATACCTGCAGGAGTTCGCCCGCCAGCAGCTGCAGCAGATGCAGGAAGAGGGCATGGCCCAGAACCCGCAGCAGCAGCAGGGCCGCCAGCTGACGCAGCAGGACCTGAACGCGATGCTGGACGAGCTGCAGCGCCGCGCCGAAAGCGGCCTGCGCGACCAGGCGCGCGATATGCTGAGCCAGCTTCAGCAGATGCTCGAGAACCTGCAGGCGGGCCAGCCGCAGATGGGGCAGAACGGCTCTCCCGGTCAGCAGGCGATGCAGGAGCTGCAGGAGCTGATCCAACGCCAGCGCGAACTTTCCGACCGCACCTTCGGCGAGGCTCGGCGCGCACAGCGCGAGGGTCAGCAGGGCCAACAGGGCCAGCAGCAGATGCCGGGCCAGGGCCAGCAGCAAGGACAGGGCCAGCAGCCGGGCCAGCAACCCGGCCAGGGCATGGCCCAGGGTCAGGGGCAAGGTCAGGGCCAAGGTCAGGGCCAGCAGCCCGGACAGGGCGGCCAGCCCCAGCCCGGCGGTCAGATGGGTCAAGGCCCCGGCGGCCTCTCGGCCGAGCAACGCGCCCTCGGCCAGATGCTGCAGGACCTGATGGATGGTCTGCCGGGCCAGGCCGGACAGGCGCTGCGCGATGCGCTTGACGGCGCCGGCCGGGCCATGGGTGAGGCTGCACGCGACCTTGACCGCTCGGCCCCGGGCGATGCCGTGCCCGACCAGCTGGATGCGCTCGACCGGCTGAACGAGGGCGCCGAGGCGCTCGCCCAGCAACTTGAACAGCAAGGGCAGGGTCAGCAATCCGCGCAGGGCGAGGGCGATGGCGAGGGCAATGGCCGCAACATGGGCACCGCCGATCCGTTCGACCGCCCGGCCGGCCGCTTCGGCTCGATCGACGGCGGTGGCACGGACGTGCCCGACCGCGCCCTGATGGACCGGGCACGCGAACTGCTCGACGAACTCCGCCGGCGCGCGGGCGAGGCCGAACGCCCGGATTTCGAACTCGAGTACTTGGACCGACTGATCGACCGATACTGACGGACGGCCAGCACGAGCGTCGGCAGTTAGGTTATGTCAGCTCGTGTACTGGCAAGGGTGACGAGGTTCTTCCGGTCCTTCTCGCATCCGACGCGAGGCAGCCCGGCTAACAGATCCCATGCGACGGTACAGCCGCCATGGCAGCCGACAGTGCACCACTGCGAGACCCTGTGTTACTAGGCGCCCTACGCGCCGATAACAGCAAGACGCGCCAGGCAGAGGGCGACGCCAGCCAGGGACGCTGGCGCATTGGAGAAGGCGAAGCGCCGCAACAGAGCGGCGGGGCAAGTGTCCAGGCGGCGTTGTATATGCCCCATATCCGCTGCACCGCGCCTGTCCACTATAACGACTTCCAGCTCAGCAAGGCCGGACCCGGGCAGTCTGCCATCCCCACGCATCAGATAGGTGGCACCCGGGAACACCCGACAACAGGTGATCCCGAGGCTAGAGCACTTCGCGATCGAGGCGCCGCAAAACCTCGCCGTTGACGTCGGTGATGGTGTGGTGCTGTGCGACTTATCGGGAGCGCTTTGACACGCACGTAGCGCTAAGCTGGTAAGGCCCATTCGCGGCCCTTATTCACAGCGCCGACGGACGTCCCGACCAAAGGCCCCTACTGCTTACCCGACTGCGGCCCGGTCCTACTCCTCCAGCACCTCGCCCAGCGCCTCATCGATGCGCGTGCGGGCGCGGTCCAGGAAGCCACGGGCGACGACGAGACCGGCATCCACCGTCTCGGCATATTGCTGCAAGGCGGGCCCGCTTCCCGGCAGGCGCTCGGCGATGCGGTCGCGGAAGACATAGGTGCCCGACATCAGGACGCCGACCAGCACGATGAGGCTGAGACCGGTGTAGAAACCGCCGCGCGACCGGCGCGATTTCTCGGCCACCCGGCGGCGGCGCGAGCGCTTCTGGTGCTTGCGCATCAGGCCGGCGCGCTGCGCTTCGCCGTCCGGCGCCAGATCGCGCTTGGCCTTGGCATCCGGCTCAAGCAGCTTCTCGCGCAGCGGATCGACATAGTCGTCGCGCTTGGGCGCCGGTGCCGGTGCTGCCGGCGAGGCCTTGGCGGCAGGCGCGGCGGCCGCGGCCGCCTGCGCGATCTCGGCCGTGTCGGGACGCTCGCCGGTGGTTGTCCCACCACCCTTCAGATCGTCCAGCATGCGCCGGATCTCGGCCATTTGCTCGGCGCGCTTCTCGGCCGTCTTTTCGGGCTGGGACGGTCCTGCCTCGGCCGATGGCTCAGATGCGGTGCTATCGTCGCCGGCATCGCCCCCGGCCTCGGACGCGCCATCGCCCGAGCGCATGCGGGCCAGGCGCTCTGCGAAACTGTCCATCGCTCCATCGCCGCCCTGCCCCGCGGCGGCAGCCGCGGGCTCTGGCGCCGGCTCTGGCTGCGGCTTGGGTTTCGGCGCCATGACGGATTGCGGCATCGCACGCCAAACCTCGCCGCACGAGGCGCATTGCACGCGTCGCCCCTTGGGACCGATCGCGTTGGCCGGTATGCGGTAGCGGGCATCGCAGCTTGGGCAACTGATCTCGACGACGGGCGCAGCAGCACCGGATGGCCCCGCGCTCGTCGCGACATCGCGTCCCTGGTTCTGTTCTACCGCCATCGCTCGACCCTCCGCTCTCCGACACCGGCTCGGCCGATCCGCCCCAACAAACCCGGCGTGATCACCCGATTACGCTGCGGCGCCCCACTCGCCGCGCAGACAGTGTATGCGCAGTTACCAATGACGATCAAATATAGGCTGGTAATATGGCGGTTTTCCCAAACCGACGCGACCTAAGGGCACCATAACCGCCACCGCGGTCCCGACAGCGAACAGGATCAACGTCGGGGATGGCGAAACCGTCGTCGGCGCGCTACCCGAGGTTGGGCAGGCAGGGGCCGGTTTGCTGGCGGATCTGGCGCGACGGGCGCCCGGATCACGCCAGGTCCGGGACCGCTGCCGACTGCATGCCGGGGGCGGACGGTGATCGATCTGAACGAGGTGAGTTTCGGCTACGACGCCCATCGCACCCTGGATCGCGTCACGCTCTCGCTGCCGGCCGGCAGCTTTCACTTCCTCACCGGCCCGTCAGGCGCCGGCAAGACGACGCTGCTGAAGCTCCTCTATCTCGAGCTGACGCCGCAGGAAGGCACGCTCAGCCTGATCGGCCAGGAGACCGGATCGCTGCCGCGCGAGCAGCGCCTCAGCCTCCGCCGGCGTATCGGCATCGTGTTCCAGGATTTTCGCCTGCTGCCGCATCTGAGCGTCGCCGAGAACGTGATGCTGCCGCTGGCGGTCCACGGGGCAGACCCGGCAAAGCACACCGAGGACGTGCGCGAACTGATCCGCTGGGTCGGCCTGACCCATCGCGCCGCGGCCCCGCCGCCCTCGCTCTCGGCCGGTGAGCAGCAGCGTGCGGCGATCGCCCGCGCGGTCATCACCGCCCCCGACATCATCATCGCCGACGAGCCGACGGGCAATGTCGATGCCGAGATGGGCATGCGTATCCTGAAGCTCTTGGTCGAGCTGAACCGGCTCGGCAAGACGGTGGTCATCGCGACGCATGACCTAGGTCTCATCCGCTCGGCCAAGGCGCTGGTAACGGCGCGCGTGCTGCGCCTGGCCGACGGGCGCATCGCAGTCGGAGGGGCGCTGTGAACCGGACCGAGCGTGACAGGGGCGTCGATGCGGACGTCGACGCGGGCACCGAGACCGGGGCCGGGGCCGCGGAAGGGGTCGGCGGCAGCGTCGCGTCCGGGGCCCGGGCCGAAAGCGCGATCGTGGCGACGCCTGCAGCCCGGCTCGCCGCCCGCATCGTGCCGACTGCCGGCTGGTCGGCGGCGCTCGTCGTACTCGCCGCAGGCGCGATGGCGTTCCTCGCGGTCGTGGGCCTCGCTGCGGGGATCGCGGCGGGACGGCTGGGCGCGGAGTGGCAGGCGGATCTCAGCGGCAGCGCCACGGTCCGGATGGAGGCCACCGACCCGACCAGCATCGAGCGGGTGCTCGCAGTGCTGCGCGAGACGCCGGGCATCGCCGCCGCGACCCCGCTGGAGATCGAGGCGCAGCGCGCCCTGCTTGCGCCCTGGCTCGGCGACGGCGCGCTGCTGGACGAACTGCCGGTGCCGCGTCTGATCGACGTCACGCTGAGCGGCGACGGCCCGGACACCGAGTTGCTGGCCGCGGCGCTGAACGCCACCGCGCCCGGCACGGTCTATGACGATCACGGCCGCTGGCGCGCCCCGATGATCGCGGCAGCCATCGGCGTGGAGCGTCTGGCCGTCGGCGTCGTGCTGTTGGTCGCCGTCACCGCGGCCGGCGTCACGGCGCTGGCGGCCCGGGCAAGCCTTGCCGGCAATGCCGAGACCGTGCGCGTGATCCGGCTCATCGGCGGCAGCGACGGCTTCATCACTCGAACTTTCGTGCGACCACTGGCCGCGCGCACGACGGTCGGCGCTTTCGGCGGCGGTGCGCTGGCCGCGCTCACCCTGATGCTCCTGCCCGCCGGCAGCGCCAGCACCGGCTTGCCCGAGGGGCTGATGCCGGACGCCGCGCTGGCCGCGACCATCGCGCTCGGTGTCGCTGTGGTCGCGGGCGTCATCGGCTGGGTCGCCGCCCGGATCGCCGTGCGCTCGACCCTCGCCGACCTGCCGTGAGGGCTGCCGTCGATACCCGGGCGGTGCCGCAGTCCGGCAGCCGGGCGCGCGACATCGTCTTCGCGTTCCTCGCCGGCGGCCTGATGGGGCTGATGGGCCTGATCGGCCTGCCAGCAGCGCTGGTCTCGGCCGCTGCCGGGCGTTGGGTGATGAAGGCCTATGACCGCGCGGTGTTTGGGCTGCTGCATGCGATGACGGGCGTGCGCGCGCAGG
>JBCCSW010000159.1:0-8968 GCA_039199465.1 Pseudomonadota bacterium | reverse complement strand
GCCGTTCCGACGGGCAATTTCGGCGACGTTCTCGCGGGCGAGGTGGCGCGGCGCATGGGCCTGCCGATCTCGACACTGGTGATCGCGACGAACGAGAACGACATCCTGCACCGGACGCTCGAGACCGGCATCAGCGAGGAGCGCGGCGTCGAGCCGACCATCGCGCCGTCGATGGACATCCAGATCAGCTCGAACTTCGAGCGGTTGCTGTTCGAGCTGTTCGATCGAGACGCCGGCGCGACCGCCGCGGCGATGGCCGAGCAGAAGGCGACCGGGCGGTTCGCACTGCCCCAGGGCGCGCTTGAGGCACTGCGCACCGGTTGGGCCAGCCACGCATCGCCCAGGGCCGAGACGCTGGCGCGGATCAGCACGGTGCGCCAGCAGACCGGCCAGGTCATCGACCCGCACACCGCCATCGGCGTGAACGCGGCCATGGCCTGCCGACGCGACACCGTCACGCCCATGGTCACGCTGGCGACGGCGCATGCCGCGAAGTTCCCCGACGCGGTCGTGGAGGCCTGCGGCAGGCACCCCGACCTGCCGGTGCATCTCGCCGACCTCTACGACCGGCCCGAGCGCATTCACCGCGTGCCAGCCGACCTCGCCGCCGTGCAGGATGCCGTGCGCGCACGCTCGGCCATCGCCGCATAATCCCACGCCGGGCAATAGGAGACAGGATGACCGACCACGACGATATCGGCACGAACGCGGCGCGCCTCACGACCCTGCCAAACGGCTTCCGGGTCGCGACCGAGCGCATTCCCGGCATCGCGTCGGCATGTGTCGGTGTCTGGGTCGAGGCCGGCTCGCGCCATGAGAGCGAGCAGCAGAACGGCATCGCGCATTTCCTGGAGCACATGGCCTTCAAGGGCACCGCGCGCCGCTCGGCCACCGATATCGCCGAGGAGATCGAGGATGTCGGCGGCTACCTGAATGCCTACACCTCGCGCGAGCGCACCGCGTATTACGCCCGCGTGATGGCCGAGGATCTGCCGCGCGCCGTCGACATCATCGCCGATATCGTGCGCCACCAGGCGCTGGACGCGGGTGAGATGGAGCTCGAGCGCGGGGTGATCCTGTCCGAGAGCGGGCAGGTCCATGACACGCCCGACGACATCATCTTCGACTGGCTGCAGGAGACGGCGTTCCCCGGCCAGCCGATCGGCCGCTCGATCCTGGGGACCGAAGGGCGCGTCTCGGGTTTCAACCCCACGGACCTGTCGCGCTTCATCCACGACCATTATCGGCCGAAGCGCATGATCCTGGCGGCCGCGGGGAATGTCGATCACGACGCCATCCTGGCGCTCGCGGGCGAGGCGTTCGGCGACATGTCCGACGCCGCCGTACCGGATCGGGCGCCCGCCAGCTTTGTCGGTGGCGAGCGCCGCGTCGACCGGCGCCTCAGCCAGGCGCATTTTGCGCTTGGTCTGCGTGCGCCGGGGTTCCGCGATCCCGGCCACTATGCCGCGCAAGTGGCGGCGACGGCGCTGGGGGGCGGCATGTCTTCGCGCCTGTTCCAGGAGGCGCGGGAGAAGCGCGGCCTCTGCTATACGATCTTCGCGCAGGCCCAGGCGCATGAGGAGACGGGGCTCTTGACAGTCTATGCCGGCACCTCCTCGGGCGATTTGCCCGCGCTGGTCACGCTGACCGCCGAGACGATGGCCGGGGCTTCCCGCGACCTCGGCGAGGCCGAGATCGCGCGCGCCAAGGCGCAGGTTCGCGCCGGCCTGATGATGGGGCTCGAGGGCGCCTCGGCCCGCGCCGAGCGGCTGGCCGCCAGCGTCGCCGTCTGGGGCCGACCGGTCAGCGTCGCCGACACCATGGCCCGGATTGAGGCGGTCGACGTGGACGCCGCGCGCGCTGCGGTCGCGGGCTTCCTGTCCTCTGCGCCTGCGCTCGCGCTCTATGGGCCGGTCTCCGGCGCTGAGGATGCGGAGACGCTGGCCCGCCGCCTGGCCGCGTGAGACCGCAGAGGGTGGCGACCGGCGCCTGTGCGGCGCCGCGCTGATGGAGTTGTCGATGCTGATCAGGCGTGGACGCTCACGGTTCGAGATCGGCACCGAGCGCCTGGTGCTTCGCCCGCCCGAGCTTCCCGATTTCGAAGCCTGGGCGATACTGCGCCGCGAAAGCCGGCAGTTCCTGCAGCCTTGGGAACCGCGCTGGTCGCCCGATCACCTGACCTCGCGCGCCTTCCGCAACCGCGTGGTCTGGGCCGATCGCTCGATCCGCCAGGGCGAGGCGATCCCGCTGTTCCTCACGCTGCGCGAGACCGGCGCCGTGGTCGGCGGGCTGACGCTGTCGAACATCCGCCGCGAGCCCGCCGATGCCGGCACGCTCGGCTACTGGACCGGCGCGCGCCACGCGCGCCAGGGCTATATGCGCGAGGCCCTGGACGCGCTTGCGCAACATGCCTTCGGCGAGATGAGGCTGTCGCGTCTGGAGGCCGCGTGCCTGCCCGACAACCTGGCCTCGCGCGCCCTGCTGGAGCGCTGCGGCTTCAAATACGAGGGCGTGGCGCAGGCCTATCTGCAGATCGACGGGCGCTGGCGCAATCACGTCCTCTACGCCGCTCTCCGCCCCGACCGGCGGGGGCAGGTGCACGCCGACGCCTGAGCCGCCCTGGTCGCGCGATCGCGTGTCGTCGCGTGCCTCGTCTTCCTGCCGCCGCCGGGCGCGATGGATTTCGAGGACGCCGTCAGTCAGTGCGCCATCAGGACGGCCATGTCGCTTCTGTCGACCAGCGTCTGGGTGGCGCCGCCGAACAGGGTTTCGTGCTCGCGGCTGTGGCCATAGGCGCCGGTGACCAGCAGCGTCGCGCCGACGGCATGCGCGCCCTCGAGGATCGTCCCGCCGGGGTCGCGGCGGCCATCGATCTCGTGGCGCTCTGCGTCGATGCCGTGGGTGCGCAGCTAGTCGAGCAGCGCGGGCCCGGCGACGCGCGCATCCTCTGCCCCGCCGTCGAGCACCGTGACGCGGTCGGCGGCGCGCAGGATCGACTGGGCGAGCGCCACGGCGCGCGTCGCCTCCAGCGCACCGTTCCAGGCGATCGCGACATGGGCGCCGAAGCCCTCGGCCGCGGTCGTCGGCGGGCACATCACGACCGGCCGGCCGGTCTGGAACAGGGCGGCGCGCAGGCTGTTCTCACCCAGGTTACGGTCGCGGTCGGGTTGCGCGACGAAGGTCATATCGGCCAGCCTGCCGCGGATCCGGATCAGGTCGGCCATCTTGCCGGTCGCCTCCTCGAACGAGGCCGAGGCGGCGCCGTCGATCGGCTTGCCGTCGTCCGACAGCGTCAGGCCGAGCGACGGGATCAGGTCGGTGAAGATGCCGCGGAGGCGGTCCTCCTCGGCCTGGGCGAGCTGCTCGGCCGACTGGCGGATCTGGTCGCGCAGCACCCGCGGGACGTTGACGCCGAACGGCATGAAGTCGTCGGCCCGTGCGCGGCAATGCACGCATTCGACATGGGCCGCGAAGCGCTTCGCGATGGGCGCGGCATGGGACACCACATCCTGCCCCTTGCCGTCGCCGCGGACGGGCACGAGAAGTCGGGCGACGGTCATCGGGAACTCCTTCGACGCAGCAGTCGCGCGGAGCGTATCAGGTGTTGGCGATGGAGCAATGGCGCGGGGCTTGGGCATCAGCCTGCCTGCGCGCGGTGGGTATCACGCTGCGAGAACCCCCGCGGCAGACCGGCGCCCTCAGGCGCTGCCGCCGCCAGAGAGCATCGCGGCCGTGATGCCAAGCTTGCCGAGCGCGGTGCCCCATTTCGGCGTCTGCTCGGGGTCGAACAGCAGCGCTTCGTCGGCATCGCAGGCGAGCCAGCCGTTCAGGCGAAGCTCGCCCTCCAGCTGGCCCGGGCCCCAGCCGGCATAGCCGAGTGCCACGAAGCGTCGGCGCGGGCCGCGCCCCTCGGCGATGGCGTGGAGTACTTCCAACGTGCCGGTCAGCGCCACGTCGTCCGTGACGCGCAGGCTGGCATCGGGCACCGTGAAGTCGGCGGTATGCAGCACGAAGCCGCGACCGGGCTCGACCGGGCCGCCGAGGCGCAGGCCCTCGTCGGCCACGCCCTCGGCCTCGATCACGATCTCCAGCCGGCCGAACAGATCGGCGAGCGTCAAGTCGTCGGCGGTGCGATTGACGATCAGGCCGAGCGCACCCTCGGCGTTGTGTTCGCAGAGATAGACGAGGCTCCGCTCGAAGCGCGGATCGGGCATGGTCGGCATCGCAATCAGGATCTGGCCACGCAGGAAGGCGGCCTCGCCGTCCGGCGTCTCGGGGGTGCTGGATTGCGGTTCGGGCATTGCCTGCTCCGTTTTTCGTTGTGCCACACTGACGCGGTGAGCGGGTCTCCCGCAACCGCTCACGGGAAGGCGATTGGCGCTACGGCACCCGGATCGTTACATGAACGCCATGGGTAGAGCGCACGCGACGATAACCTCGGTTCTTGGCATCACCTCGGCGATGTCCGCCGCCTTCGGCCTTGTTCTGGCCGCAGGCGATGGCGCACAGGCGCAGCAGATCGTCTCAACCGGGCAGAGCTTCCTGTCGGCCGAGCTGGCAGTCGGCTCGCGCCACGACGACGGGCGTCGCGACGCCGGTCTGGTGATGGAGATCAAGCCGGGCTGGAAGACCTATTGGCGCGCACCGGGCGAGGCCGGGGTGCCGCCACGGCTGGACTGGAGCCGGTCACGCAATCTCTCGCATGTGGCGATCGACTGGCCGCGGCCCGAGATGTTCGAGAGCTTCGGCTATATGACGCTTGGCTATGGCGGTCGGGTGGTGCTGCCGCTGACGCTGACGCCCGAGGACCCGGCGCGGCCGATCACGCTGGCGCTGGAGGCCGATGTCGGTGTCTGCCGCGATATCTGCGTGTTCGAGACGGTGCAGATTGAGCGCGCGATCGCGCCCGACGATCCGGATAAGGATCGAACGACGATCGGCGTCGCACGCCTTATGGTGCCCGAGGTCGGGGCGACGGCGGGGGTCAGCCTGGTGTCCTGCCGGATCACCGGCGCGGGAGAGGCCCGGGACTTCACCGCGCAGCTCTCGCTGCCGAGCGAGATGGTGCATCCCTATGTCGTGCTTGAGGGCCCGCAGGGCAGCTGGTTCGACGATCTGGAGATGACCCCGGCGCCGGACGGCTACACCCTGACCGCGACCTTCCATGCGCCGGACGGGTCGTCCTGGATCGATCGCGACGCGATCGTCGCCACTGTCCTCGGCGAGACGCGCGCGGCCGAGGTCTGGGGCTGCTCGACGGCGGGCTGAAATGCCAGTCCACCGGCGACCGGCGCTTGTGCCTGGGGCTGCGCGGGATAGGTGACGCGGAAGCCGCGGCAGCGCCGGTTCTTCAGACCTGTCGCAGCATGCCCCGCTGCCCGGCGAGCTCGCGCATCTTTTTCTGGAGCTTCTCGAAGGCGCGCACCTCGATCTGGCGGATGCGCTCGCGACTGACGCCGTAGACCTTCGAGAGTTCTTCCAGGGTCACCGGCTCGTCCTGCAGGCGTCGCTCGGTCAGGATGTGCTTCTCGCGGTCGTTTAGCGTCTCAAGCGCGCTCATCAGCAGTTCGCGCCGCGCCTCAAGCTCCTGGCTCTCGGCATAGACGGCGGCCTGGTCCGCGTCCTCATCGGCCAGCCAGTCCTGCCATTCCGTCGTGCTCTCGCCATCGCCCTTCAGCGGCGTGTTGAGCGAGCTGTCGCCCCCGCCCGACAGGCGGCGGTTCATCGAGGTCACCTCGGCCTCGGTCACGCCGAGGTCGTGGGCGATCTTCTGCACATGTTCGGGGCGGAGATCGCCTTCCTCTAGGGCGCCGATCTTGCCCTTCGCCTTGCGCAGGTTGAAAAACAGCTTCTTCTGCGCCGCGGTGGTGCCGAGCTTCACCATCGACCAGGAGCGCAGGATGTATTCCTGGATCGAGGCGCGGATCCACCACATGGCGTAGGTCGCGAGGCGGAAGCCCTTGTCGGGATCGAAGCGCTTTACCGCCTGCATGAGGCCGACATTCGCCTCTGAGATAACCTCGGAGGTTGGCAGGCCGTAGCCGCGATACCCCATGGCGATCTTGGCGGCGAGGCGCAGGTGGCTGGTGACGAGCTTATGGGCCGAATCCTTGTCGCCGTGATCGACCCATGCCTTGGCCAGCATGAATTCCTCCTGCGGCTCGAGCATGGGGAACTTGCGGATCTCGGACAGGTAGCGGCTGAGGCCCTGCTCGGGCGAGGGAGCCGGAAGGCCGGCATAGCTGCTCATCGGAACTCCTCCGATATGGTGTGACGCGGCGCCGTCGCGACCCGAAATGACGGGGATCGAGGGCGTTTCCTGTGTATACCTAACGCGTTGCCGGCATTCTCCAGCGGTGGCGACGGCATTTATGGTCTCAACCGGTACCCCGAAAGAGACCCGATTTAAGATTTCATCTTGGTGCAGAAAGCGTGAAGATTGTGTCTTCGAGTGCGCCTGCTTGATCGGTTTCTGTCGCGCCCAAGACGGCCTTATGTCAGCGCTGCAGCGCGTCGATCAGGTCGTGGAGATCGTCGGGCAGCGGGCTCTCGAAGTGCATCGCCTCGCCGGTCACCGGATGCGCGAAGCCTAGGATGGCGGCGTGCAACGCCTGGCGCGGGAAGGCGCGCGCGGCCTCGCCGGCCTCGGCCGCCTCGACGGGCGGGCGCCGCCGGCCGTGACCGTAGACCGGGTCGCCGATCAGCGGATGGCCGATATGGGCGGCATGGACGCGGATCTGGTGGGTGCGCCCGGTCTCGAGCCGGAAGCGAGCGCGCGCGGCCCAGGGGCGCGAGCCGGCGAGATACCGCTCGACGACCTCAAGATGCGTGACGGCGTGCCGCCCGGCGCTGCGTACCGCCATGCGCTTGCGGTCGGTCTTGTGGCGCGCGATCGGCGCTTCGATGCGGAGTTTGCCCGGCGCCTCGGCCTCGACGGCCGAGAGGCCCATCAGGCGCGGATCGCCGGTGTCGGGCACGCCCCAGATCAGCGCCTCGTAGACACGCTCGACAGCGTGCGCCGCGAACAAGGGGGCGAGACCGGCGACGGCCGTCTCGGTCTTGGCGACGACCAGCAGGCCCGAGGTATCCTTGTCGATGCGGTGCACGATGCCGGGCCTGCGCTCGCCGCCGATGCCCGCAAGCGCCGGGCCGCAGTGGTGCAGCAGGGCATTCACCAGCGTGCCGTCGGGCGCGCCGGGGGCAGGGTGGACCACCATGCCGGCCGGCTTGTCGACGACGACGATGTCCGCGTCTTCGAACACGATGCTGAGCGGGATGGCCTGCGCTTGAGGCGCCGGCTCGACCGGTGGCGGTAGCGCAATGGTCCAGGTGTCGCCCGGTGTCGCCTTCATGTGCTTGGTCGCGGCGCGGCCGTCCGTGTCGGTGATCTGACCATCGGCCATCGCGCTGACGATGCGCCCCCGGCTAAGGCCCGGCTCCTCCGCCGCGAGACGCGCGAGGGCCTTGTCGAGCCGCTCTCCGGCCAGGGCGGGCGAGACGGTGAAGCTCAGTCGGCGTCCTGCCTCGTCGCCGGCGTGCAGGTCGGGGTCGTCATCCTGCGTGATCATCGCGTATGCCTCCCCTTCCGGTGTTGCGCCCGATCCGAGTACCCCTGGCCGCAAAGCCCGAAGCCGCAAAAGCGAAGGCGCAGCCGATGAACCGCCCGACCCCGACGCCGCGCCTGTCCCAGGACGAGGATCTGCCGGAACCGCCGCAGGTGAGGCGGCTTCGATACCTCGTCAGCGGGCTCACCCTCGCCTCGATCATCGCGGTGCTGGCCATTGCCGCGACGGTTTTCATCCGTCTGGGCCTCGCGCCGCAAGAGCCTGCGGTCTCGACCGCGCCGGCGCCCGTCACCGCGGAGGCGCTGCGTCTGCCCGAGGGCGAGACGATCACGACGATCGGGCAGTCGGGCGGTGTGATCCTCGCGGTGACCGAGGATGGCGAGGGGGCGCTCAGCCTCAGGCGGTGGGATGCTGAGACGGGTGCGCAGCTCTCGGTCACGCCCATCCTACGCGACTAACCGGGCGATTTGCCCGAGAGCGTGCCGTCGGGGGCGAGGTCGCGCCATGCCGGGAAGCCTGCTAGCGGCTCCGCATGATAGACCGCGCGGGCGGTGGCGCGGCTGACGCAATCGGCGGCCAGCATGCCGACCCTGGCCAACAGCGCGGCACCGACCGTGGCGGAGTGGCGTTCGGTCGAGAGTGCGAAGACCGTATCGCCATCCAGCGGACTGTGCGCAGGGCGGACCGCCCGCGCCAGCCCGTCCTGTGCCATCAGCGCGACGCGCAGGCACTGCTCGCGCGTGAGCGTGAGATCTGTCGCGACCACCACGAGCGAGGTGTTGGCGCCGGTGTCGAACCGCTCGAACGGGTGATCGGCGGGTGGCGGTGGCGGGTGCGGCGGCGCGACGGCACCGAACTCGCCGTCGACCTCGTAGGGGTGGGCCATGAAGGCGTTCGATCCCGGCAGCGTCACCTGGCCGAGCGGATTGGCGATCACGAGCGCTGCTATCGTCGCCCCTGGCGCCACGGCAGCGACGTCGGCGATCCTGATCGAGGCGGTGCCCGTGCCGCCCTTTAGCGCCCCGGCCGTCGCGCCGAGGCCCGCGCCGTGATTGCCCTCGGCGATCCGGCTGGCGGGTGTCGCAGCTGCCGCAGCCTGCCGGCTGAGCCGCCACCAAGGCGGATCGTCCCAGCCGGTTGGATCGTCGGCCGTACCGGTCAGCAGATCGAAGATGATGGCGCCCGGCACGATGGGCACGCGCGCCGAGCCGACGGCGAAGCCACGGCCGCGCGCGCGCAGCCAGTCCATCACGCCGCCGGCCGCGTCCAGCCCGAAGGCCGAGCCGCCAGAAAGCGCGATGGCATCGA
Organism: Pseudomonadota bacterium; assembly: GCA_039199465.1. Lineage (GTDB taxonomy): Bacteria > Pseudomonadota > Alphaproteobacteria > Rhodobacterales > Rhodobacteraceae > Thermohalobaculum. The sequence goes on along the minus strand of JBCCSW010000159.1, from coordinate 95 downwards.
CACGTTCGACCGTGGTGCCGGGGGCAAGCTGGCTGACACCCCGCGTGCCGGGCCCGCCGCCCATTACCGACGCCGCCGCGACGGCCGGTCGGTCG
>JBCCSW010000158.1:0-8976 GCA_039199465.1 Pseudomonadota bacterium | reverse complement strand
GGGGCGGGGGGTGGGTTGGGGCAGGGGGTCCAATCTGGGGTGCGGGGGGTCCCCGGGGTGTGTTCACAGCGATTCACGGGGTAGCCGCGGCGCGGGCCTAACTGGCGGCCACGCTCGCTGCTTCGGGCATCGGATCGCGCAGCACATAGCCGCGGCCCCATACCGTTTCGATGTAGTTCTCACCGCCGGTGGCGGAGGCCAGCTTCTTGCGAAGCTTGCAGATGAACACGTCGATGATCTTCACCTCGGGCTCGTCCATGCCGCCGTAGAGATGGTTGAGGAACATCTCCTTGGTCAGGGTCGATCCCTTGCGGAGCGAGAGGAGCTCCAGCATCTGATACTCCTTCCCGGTCAGGTGTACCGGGCGACCATCTGCCTCCACCGTCTTCGCATCCAGGTTCACCGCGACCTTGCCGGTCCGGATGATCGACTGCGCGTGGCCGCGCGAGCGGCGGACGATCGCGTGGATCCGGGCGATGAGTTCGTCGCGGTTGAAGGGCTTGGTCAGGAAGTCGTCGGCGCCCGAGGAGAAACCCTTCAGCTTGGCATCGATGCCGCTGTCACCGGTCAGGATAAGCGTCGGCGTGTCAACGCGGCCGAGGCGTGTCTTGCGGAGCACGTCATAGCCGTGGATATCCGGAAGACTGAGGTCGAGGATGATCAAGTCATAATCGTAGAGCTTGGCCAGCTCGATGCCTTCCTCGCCGCTGTCGGTAACGTAAACATTCAGATCAGCGCGCTGCAGCATTGCTTCAATGCTGTCGGCCGTCGACGGGTCGTCCTCAATCAACAGGATCCGCATCGCGTCTACTCCAATCACACGCAGTGTTCCGCTGCACTTCCGCAACTGAACACCCATGGCGTAAAGCTAACGTTACCTGATTGAACAATGCGTCAAGGATGTGATTTTTGTCACCCGGCAACAAAATTTCGCGCTGAGGTGCGGCGAAAATGCTCGATTTCAGATTAATTGGGTCCCCTTGGGCTTCATTCTGAAGCCCGCCGGTGGTCACCCAGACGGGTGACGCACAGCCCCCGCATCCCGTGGCGCCTGAGCGCACTTCGCCACAGGGCGATCTCTTCGGGGGACAAGCCGTAGCGCGACAGCGCCTCGGCCTCCTCGATCAGACCTCCTTCGATCGCCGCCACGACCTTCGCCTTGCGCCGGGGCACCCAGCGCCGCGTGTTGGTCGGTGGCAGGTCGGCATGCGTCATCCGCTCACCGTCCGGACCGATGCAGGTCGGCTCGACATGGTCTATCTTTCTCCTCCGGGTCTTCCTCAGTTGAGCCCAATACACTAGAGCGCGGGGCTTAAACCGTGATGAAGGCCGATGGAGCCGCCGAAATGCCCCCCGCAACCGCGTCCGCACCGGTCTTGCCCGCGTCTGGCGGACAGGCTCGCGCCGGTCTGAACAGTCTGGATCTGCCCAGTGCGCCCGGCGACACCCGCGTCGTTGTCGCGATGTCGGGGGGTGTCGACAGCTCGGTCGTCGCGGCGATGCTGGTGGCCGAGGGCTACGACGTCGTCGGCATCACGCTGCAGCTCTACGACCACGGCGCGGCGGTGACCAAGCGCGGCGCCTGTTGCGCCGGGCGCGACATCCACGACGCGCGCCGTGTGGCGGCGCATCTCGGCATCCCCCACTACGTCCTGGATTACGAGAGCCGGTTTCGCGAGGATGTGATCGACGACTTCGCCGATGCCTATGTCTCGGGCCTGACGCCGATCCCCTGCGTGCGCTGCAACCAGACAGTCAAGTTCCGCGACTTGCTGGCGACGGCGCGCGAGCTCGACGCCGATTGCCTGGCGACCGGGCACTATGTTCGGCGCGTGCGAGGGCGTGCTGGGCCCGAACTGCACCGCGCGGCCGATCCCGAGCGCGACCAGAGCTATTTCCTGTTCGCGATCACGCCCGAGCAGCTCGACTTCCTGCGCTTTCCCCTCGGCACTCTTGCCTCGAAGGCAGAGACACGGGCCCTGGCCGCGCGCTATGGCCTGCCGGTGGCGGAGAAGCCGGACAGCCAGGACATCTGCTTCGTGCCGAACGGCGGTTACGCCGCCTTGATCGCGAAGCTCAGGCCCGACGCGATGCGCCCGGGCGAGATCGTGCATCTCGATGGCCGCGTCCTCGGCAGCCACCGGGGCGTGGCGGGCTTTACGATCGGCCAGCGCCGCGGTCTCGGTCTCGGTGGCAAGGCGACGGGGGGCGAGCCGGTCTACGTGGTGCGGATCGACCCCGAGGCGGCGCGGGTCGTCGTCGGCCCACGCTCCGCATTGGCGACCCGGCGCGTGCCATTACAGGAGGTCAACTGGCTCGGCGACGGGCCTTTTGGCGCGCCAGTCGACGGGATTGCCAGTGGCTCAGCCGATGCCACGCCGACAGCCGAGGGGATCGCGCTCAGGGTCAAGGTCCGCTCCACCCGGCCGCCGGCCGACGCGGTGCTGGTGGATGAGGGCGCCGGCCGCTTCGCCGTCACCCTGGCAGCCGCCGAGGCCGGTGTGGCGCCGGGCCAGGCCTGCGTGTTCTACGCGGCCGAGGGCGACCGTGTCCTCGGTGGCGGATGGATCGCGCGGGACTGATCGGCCCCCAGCCCTCACCTCTTCTCAGCTCCCTTCTCAGCTCTTGGCGCCGCCATGCGGTCTGCGCCGGCGGTGCCCGGCCGAGACCAGACCCCAGATCCCGACGCCCGACATCAGGAAGACCAGGCTCGAGGGCAGCGGGACGGGTGACGGGCTGCCACCGGTGGACCCGCCCGTGTCCTGGGTGATGAACTCCGCCACCAGGGCCATCGGCTCGCCCGAATTGCCGAGGAAGCCGAAACTGTCGAAGCCCGAGGCCGAGTTCGCCGCGGTCTGAATGCCGCCGATCGTCAGGAACGACGCGCCGGTAAGCGCGTCGAGCGGCGCGAAGGTGCCGGAGCCCGAGGCCTGGAGATCCATGATCAGGTTGAGGTTCTGCGAGGGATCGAGCGCAAAGGTCTGGCCGGCGTCGAAGCTGAAGACGATGTCGAAGGCGTTCGGCACGTTGCCCGCGCTGTCCGTGCCAGAGATGGTCACGCCGGTCTGGTCGACGACCTTCTGCATGGTCACGCCGCTGGTGTTCGACGCGAAACTCGACGTCATGGCCGAGGGCGCAAGCGCGGTCAGGCCGAAGCTGATCTCGAGGCTGTTCAGCACCTTGCTGAGCGGCGCGCCATCCGAGGATGCCTGCGAATCGAGCCTGAAGCCGATGCCGGTCAGGATCACCGGGTCCGAGCCGAAAAGGCCCACGTGCCAGATCTGCTGGAAGCGCTTGTTCAGTCCGGTCTGATCGAACGGGTTCTGCAGATCGTTGGCCGCGTGGTTCCCCTCCGTCGCCTCGGAGAACGGCGTGATCGTCGCGGCCGAGGCGACGCTGACGAAGGCTGCAGCCAGCACGATGGTGGACAGGATCGCCAGCAGGCGGGTGATGTCCGAACCGTTGGCGCGATAGGCGCGCGGGCGCGGCGGCAGGGGGCGTTGTGATCGAGCGGGATACTCAAGGGGCGACTGGTCGGACATGAAAACCTCGGGACGCTACGAGCCGCGGGGAAGCAACGCGGAAACGGGCCCCATTTGCTCGACCGCCGGTTAGCGAAAGCTAAACGCACAGAATTTCTTCGCTTTCATTTTGAGATCGTTAAGTAGAGCATCGGGGCGTGTTGGCTGCGACTTGGCGGTATCTGGGCCACGGCAGATGCGGGCAGTCGCGATCCCGCCGATACACTGAACACGGGCGCCGTCCTGGCACTGTGCTGGCCCTGTCCTGGCGCGGCCACGCTGCTCCACATCGCCGCCACCTTGTCCGCCGCGGGGCGCATCGCTAGCGTGCCGGCACGCTGTGGAGAGCTGTCCCATGACCGACGCCACCCTGAACACCCCGAGCGCGCACGCATCCGCGGATGACCGGATCGGACCCGTGCTCGATGCCCTCGATGCCGATCGCGACGGCGCCCGCGCGCGGCTGTTCGATTTCCTGCGCATACCGTCAATCTCGACCGATCCCGCCTATGCGGTGCAGTGCGCCAAGGCCGCGGACTGGCTGGTTGGCGATCTCGCTGGGATCGGTTTTGAGGCGACCGCGCATGCCACCGGCGGCCATCCGATCGTGTTGGCGACCCAACACGACGCGCCGGGGCCCCATCTGCTGTTCTACGGCCATTACGACGTGCAGCCGGTCGATCCGCTGGAGCTGTGGGAGAGCGACCCGTTCGACCCGCAGATCGTCGACCTGGCAGACGGGGGCGCTGACAAGGCGATCCGTGCGCGCGGCGCGTCCGACGACAAGGGCCAGGTCATGACCTTTGTCGAGGCCTGCCGCGCCTATCGGGCCGTGCACGGGGCGCTGCCCTGCAAGATCACCATCCTGGTCGAGGGCGAGGAGGAGAGTGGCGGCAAGCACTTGCCGGGCTTTCTGGAAGCGCATGCCGACGACCTGCGCCAGGCGGATGTGGCGCTGGTCTGCGACACGGGTATGTGGGATGCCGACACGCCGGCGATCACCACCATGCTGCGCGGCATGCTGGGTGAGGAGGTCGTCGTCCAGGGCCCCGACCGCGACCTGCATTCGGGCTTCTACGGCGGTGCCGCCGCCAACCCGATCACCGTGCTCAGCCAGATCCTGGGCGCGTTGCACGACGCCGACGGGCGGGTGCAGATCCCCGGCTTCTACGACGGTGTGCCCGAGATGCCGGCGACCGTCATGGCGCAGTGGGACGCCCTGCCTTTCGACCCGGGCGCCTTCCTCGGCGAGATCGGTCTCAGCCGGCCCTGGGGCGAGCAGGACCGCAGCGTGCTGGAGCAGACCTGGTCGCGCCCTACGGCCGAGGTAAACGGCATCTGGGGCGGCTACACCGGCGCGGGGTTCAAGACCGTCATCCCAAGCACGGCGCATGCGAAACTGTCGTTCCGCCTGGTCGGTCAGCAAGACCCCGAGGCCATCCGCCAGAACTTCCGCACCTTCGTCCGCGAGCGCCTGCCCGCCGACTGCACGGTCGCCTTCCACGCCCATGGCGCGAGCCCCGGCACCGTGATGCCGATCGAGGCCGATCATTTCGAGAAGACGCGCGCCGCTCTCACCCGGGAGTGGGACCGCGAGGCCGCCTTTATCGGCTGCGGCGGCTCGATCCCGGTCGTGGGTGAGATGCAGAGGATCCTGGGCCTCGACACGCTGTTGGTCGGCTTCGGCCTGGCCGATGACCGCATCCACTCGCCGAACGAAAAGTACCAGCTCCGCTCGTTCGAGAAGGGCGCGCGGTCCTGGGCGCGCATCCTCGACGCCCTCGCCTGACCGCTCTATCGCCGCCGGATCCTTCCAGGTCGCCAAAACGGAAGGGCCGGCCCCTGACGGACCGGCCCGGAAAGTCATCAGCCGGTCCGACCGGCCTGGAAACTCATCGGCCGGTCCGACCGGCCTGCGGGATAATCAGCTGGTCTCAGCCTCGGACTGCGTCTGCTCGACGGGCTTCTCGGCCGTCTCCTGCGACTGGTACCAGCAGCCCGCGGCAGCCGGCAGGGCAAAGGCCGTGAACGCGGCCACGAGGACAGGCAGGGTCAAAAGCTTCATTTGTGCATCTCCATGTGTCTTCGGTGATGAAAGCGTAGGCGAGGCTTTCTTGAATGGAAGAAAATTCGTCATCGGGGCGGGTGCGACTGATCTATGCAGGCGGCACCGTCGGCGCTGTCGGCCACCCGTTGGCGCCACTTTCCGGTGTGCGGTTCGAGACTCTCTGGAACGACGCACTGGCCCCGCGTCTTCCCGCCGCCGGGTCGGTGCAGTGGACACATTTGGAGCCCGCGATCGATTCGACCGATGCCGTGCCGGTCGACTGGGCGCGGATCGCGCGACCGGCCTTCGAGGCTGCGGCGGCCGGCGCGCCCGGCGCGATCGTCCTGCACGGCACCGATACGCTGGCCGAGGCGGCGGCGGCGCTCGCTTTCCTCGCGACGTTGACGGACGGGGCACGGCCGGTCGCCCGCCTGACGATGCCGCTGACGCTCCTAGGTGCGATGACCCCGTTGTTCGCAACCGGCCCCGGGGGCGCGCCGGCGGGGCTCGCCGTGGGCGGCGACGCCGTCTCCAGCCTCACCGTGGCGCTGGCGCGAGAGGCTGGCAACGGCGCCGCGACGGTCATGCTGGCCTGCGACGGCCGCCTGCTGCCGGGGACGCGCGCCGTCAAGCTCGCCAGCGCCAGACGCCCGGCCTTCGGCTGCCCGATGGGTGAGGGCTTGCTGCCGGACCTGCCGCCGGCGCCGCCCGAGGCGCTGCTGGAACGGCTCGCGCGCGTCGCCCCCCATCTTGGCGCGCGCAGCGTGCTCGTTCTGCCGGCCCGGCCCGAGGCACCGGGACGTCTCGCGGCGGAGCTCGAAGCGCTGGTCGCGGCCCCGGGCGTGGCGGCAGGGGCGATCGTGCTCCTCGGCTTCGGCGACGGCAACCTGCCGGGCCGCGACAGCCTCGGCACGGTGATCGAGACAGCCCGCGCCCGCGGCCTGCCCGTCGTCGTCGGCACCCGCGCCCGCCATGGGGGCACGCGCTTCGGCGACTATGCCGCGGGCGCCTGGCTCAAGCGTCTCGGCGTGATCGAGGCGCGCGACATGACGCCCGAGGCTGCGACGACGAAGCTGCACGTCGCCCTCGCCCTGGCGGCGGCCGAGGGGTGGGACGGCGCCACGCTGGAGCGTTACATCACAACCCCCATCGCAGGCGAGATCACGCCCGCCGGCCCTAGTTAAGGCGACGCCCGCGGCCGCGCCGGCGCGACGGTCGACCACCCTCCGCCTGGCGCTGCGCCTCCTCCAGAAGCGCCGTCATCGGGTGACCGCCAGGCGCGCCATAGGCCTCGGCCAACTGGCGGGCGGCATCGCCGGGGTCGAGGCCCGGCGCCAGCCCCATCGCCCAGTCGAAGAAGATCGAGCGGCAATCCTCCGGCCCGATCCCCTCGATGGCGAAGGCCTCGCGGATCAGGCCGCGCGGGTCCAGCGTCTCGGCACCTGTCTTGCTCATGACCGGCACCCTGCCGCGCGCCTGCGGGCAGGGATGGCCCAACGGCGACGCTCAGCGCGGCATCGCCGACAGGCCGGCCGCCACGGCGTCCATCACCGCGCGCAGGTCCGAGGCGATGGCGATCATGTCGGCGCCGGCCGCCGCAAGCTCGGCCGGCGTCGCGGTCGGCCAGGGGAAGACGCCCGCGATCTTGCCGGCCCGATGCGCGGCCTCAACGACCTCGGCGAAGGCCGCGGCCAGGACGGGTGCGTCGGCGACCGGGTCGAGGCCTGCGTCGGTGGCATAGTCGAACGGGCCGAAGAACAGCATGTCGACGCCCGCGACCTCGGCGATGGCATCGGCGGCGGAGAGGCCGCGACGGCTCTCGATCTGCACGGCGGCCAGCGCGCGGTCGTTCCAGGCCGTGCCATAGTCGGCGACCGTCCCGAACCCCGCCGCGCGGACGACGCCGAGGGCCGAGCCCCGCGTGCCCGCCGGCGGGAAGAGCATCGGCGCGATGGCGGCGCGCGCGGCCTCCACCGTCTCGATCTGCGGGAACAGGATGCCGTCGGCGCCGGCGTCGAGCGCGCGCTTGACCTCGGCGCTGCCGGCGGCGCCGACGCGGACGAGGGCGCCGGCCCCGGTCAGGGCGAGCGCGCGCAGGATGTCGGGCAGCCGGCCGGTGTCGATCACCCCATGCTCGGCATCGACGACGGCGAGGCGGGCCCCTGCCCTGCCCGCCGCCTCGGCCGCCATGGCATTGCCGAGGCCGAGCCAGACGCACCCCGCCGGCAGCCCCCCGGCCAGCCGCAAGAGCTTTTCGCGCGGCGTCATCCCGTCCCTTCCCGCGCCCGTGCCGCTTCGGCGAGCTGCGCCGCGGCCTGCTCGACCCCCGCCGGATCGCGGCCGTAGTCCGCGCACAGCGCGCGCACCATGTCGCCCCGCGCCGCGCCCCCCTCCAGCCGGTGGAGCGTCGCGAGACAGACGGCCAGCCACCGCGCCGTGCCCCCCGTGTACGGATGCTGCGGGTTCTCCGCGTCATGCGCGGCGCGCCACAGCGCCAGCCCCTCCTCCAGCAGCGGCGCCGCCTCGACCGGCTGCCCGGCCCTGAGCAGCGCGCTGCCGAGGTTGTTGAGGCTATAGCCCAGGGCCGGGTCGGCCGCGTCCATCCGCCCCGCCGCGACCAGTCGGCGCCGCATGGAGAGCGCCGCACGCCACAGCACCAGGGCCTTGCCGGTCCGCCCAGCGGTGCTGTGCAGGCCACCGATGTTGTTCAGCCGGTTCGCCACGTCGCGGCTAGGCACGCCATGCTCGTTGCGGTCAAGCCGCAGCGCCTCGTGGAAGCGCCGGCGCGCCCGGTCGAAGAGCGCCTCCCGCGCCTCCTCCGCCAGTGCCTGCGCGCCGAGGGCTTGGAGACGGGCGCCATGGTTCGAAAGATCGATCGCCCTGTCCGCCGCCGGCATGGCCGCCTCGGTCCCCAGCTCCACGGCCCGCGCTGCCGCCGCCTCGGCTTCCTCCAGCCGCCCCGCCCGGCCAAGCCGCACGGCGAGGTTGCCGTAACCCACGTTCAAGTCGCACTGGTCCGGAACTGGCCGCGACTCCTTCAGCCGCAGGTACGCCTCGGCATATGCGAGCGCGAGCGCGTCCTGCCTCTGCACACTGAAGTAGATGCCGGCCTGGTTGTAGAGGACGTCCATCGCCGTGCACTCGGGCCGCAGCGCGGGCGGCAGCACATGCAGCGCCGCCACCTGCCCGTTCCGCCGCCGGCACGCCGGCCAGTTCTGCGGATATGCCGGATGCCGATCGCCTCCCGCCGGATACCCCGCGGCGACGACCGCCGCCGCCGTCTCGGCCCAGCGCCGCGCCTCGTCGCCCAGCCGCCGCCGGATCACCGCCTGCGTCACGCGGTGCAGGCGATAGGTGGCGGCATCGCCGTCCTCCGGCACGTCCAGCAGGCTGCGCCGGCGGAGGGCC
>JBCCSW010000157.1:0-8994 GCA_039199465.1 Pseudomonadota bacterium | reverse complement strand
GCTGACCAGCATGTCGATCGGATTGCCGATGACGTTCACGCCGAAGAAGACGATCACCGACATCAGGAACACCACGAACACCGCCTGCATCAGGCGGCGGATGATGAAGACGGTCATGCGGCGCTCTCCTACCGCCTGCGGCCCGCGCCTCGGCCGTGGCGTCGGCGCGGGCCGCAGTTCGGGCCCGGATGCGGACGGAAACCGCCCGCGCCCGGCCCGTCAGGTGGGCGTCAGTCCTGCACCACGCCGGTGGCCAGCGTGTACTCGTCGGTCCGGGGCACGTAGCTGATGCCGTTTCGCGACCCCCAGGTGTTCACCTGAAAATGCGTCGGGATGATCGCGACGTTCTCCATCGCCATCTCGGTCGCCTCGGCCAGCAGGTCCTGGCGCTTGGCATCGTCGACGGTGCGCAGCGCCTCGGCGATCTTGGCGTCGATCTCGGCATTGGAATGCCGGCCCCGGTTCGATGCGCCGAAGCCGCGATCCGGGTCATGCGTGTGGATCAGCGACTTCAACGGCGAGGACGCCTCGCCCGAGCCCGCACCCCAGCCGACAAGGATGAAGCTGAATTCGGGCAAACCGCCCTCGGCGCCGCGCGAGGCGCGACCGAAATAGACCGATCGCGGCATCGTCTCGACCGACATGTCGATGCCGATGCGGGTCAGCATCTGGGCGACCGCCTCGGCGATCTTGGCGTCGTTGATATAGCGGTCGTTCGGCCCGTGGATCGTCATCTTGAAGCCATCGGGATAGCCCGCCTCGGCCAGCAGCGCCTTCGCGCCCTGCGGGTCGTAGGCGACCGGCGAGAGGTTGTCGGACACGCCGAAGAAGCCCTCGGGCAACAACTGGCCCGCCGGGATCGCCACGTCCTCCATCACGCGCTCGACGATGGCGTCACGGTTGATCGCCATGCTGATCGCCTTGCGCACCCGCACGTCCATCAGCGGGTTGGTGATCGGGCTGCCATCCTTGGCGGTGACGAAGGGCGAGTCCTCGCGGAACTGGTCCATGTGCAGATAGATTACGCGGTTCGACACGCCCTGGCTGAGCGTGACGTCGTCGCGCGCCTCCAGCGTCGCGATATCGGTCGTCGGCACGCCCGAGATCAGGTCGACATCGCCGGCCAGCAGGGCGGCGACGCGGGACGGGGCCGACTTGATCGGCCGGAACTCGACCTCGCTCCAGGCCGGCTTCTCACCCCAGTAATCGTCGTTGCGCGCCAGCACGATCGACTCGCCCGGCGTGTAGGACACGAACTTGAACGGGCCCGAGCCGACCGCCGCGGTGCCGGCGTTGAACTCCTCGGTGGTGGCCGAGCAGCCGACCTCGTTCGACACGATCGGCACGGTCGAGACGTCGTTCGCCATCAGCGGATAGGGGTCTTCGGTTTTGAAATGCACGGTGAAGTCGTCGATCTTCACCGCAGTCTTGCCCTTGATGTAGGTCCCGAAGCTCGCCGGCGAGTTCGGCACGTCCGGCGCCCGCTCCCAGGTGCAGATCACGTCGTCGGCGGTGAAGGGCGTGCCGTCGTGGAAGGTGACGCCCTCGCGGAGCTTGAACTCCCAGGTCAGGTCGTCGATCGGCTCCCACGAGACCGCAAGGCCGGGCTCCAGCTGCTGGCGCTCGTTCTGCAGGATCAGGCGGCCGAACAAATGGCGCGCCAGCGCGTTGTTCGGACCCAGATTGTGGAAATGCGGGTCGATCGCGGTCGGCTCCGAGGCCAGGCCGATGGTCAGCTTCTCCGCCGACGCCGTGCCCGCCGCAAGGGCGGCGATCGCGACGGCCCCAAGGAACGTCGTCCGGTTGCGCATGATAGTCTCCCTGTCGTTGCGGCCGCGCGGTCGAGCGCGCAGCGTCTCTGCGACGCTAAGTCGATGCGGCCCCGTCGCCAATCGCGAAATGCCGCCTCGATGCCCGATAAAGACGCGAAAGGCGCGCGCTGCCCGCCGGATACGCGGCGACGGCGCCATTTGTGCCGCTTCGGGCGCCAGGGTGTGCTCACGCGATACGCTCGGCCAGGCGAACGGCGGTCTGGCCGGGCCAGAGCCGCTTGGACGGCATCACCAGCATGCAGTCATCCACCGGGGTGACGATGGGGCGCTCGCCGTCATGGCCGATGACCGTGCCGGCGGCGGCGATCACCTCGCCGCCGGTATAGGCCGCCGTAAAGCGAAAGGCGTCGGTCTGGATCGTCACGGCCTCGCGAACGCGCCATGCCGTCTGCGGCGTGGGCGATGGATGGTCGGCGAGCATCTCTGCCCGCGCGACGCCGGCATAGACCAGGAAGCGCGCGACCGCCGCGACCGCCAGCGCCCCGGTCTCGGCCGCCCAGTGCTGGCCGCATTCGATCAGCACGGCCGCGGCGCCGGCGTCTGCGGCGTCGAACGGGCCGTAGTCGCGCATCCGCGTGCCGGCCGCGTGGCCGCTGTCGGCAACGATAGTTGCTGGCACCCCGATCCCGCGCGCCAGCGCCAGGCCCTTGTCGTGACGGCCCGAGAGCGCCAGCGCCGGCGCCGCATGCTGCATGGAATGCACGTCGAAAAGCAGGTCGACATCGGCCAGCGCGGGGCGGATCTCGCGGGCACGTCGCAGCTCGACGCTGTCGCGCGGGTCGTCGAGGACATCCGCCGCCCAGACGCGGTTCATATCCTCCTCGACCCAGCGCGTGGCATTGGGGTCCGCGGGGTCGAAGGCCTCATAGGCGACGATGTTGGCAAACAGCAGGCTCACGCGCCCGGCGATGGGGCGGAAGCCGACCCCCAGCAGCCGGTCGAGCGCGATGGCGCCGCAGGGCTCGTTGCCGTGCACGATCGCGCTGATCATGACATGCGGTCCGGGCCGACCGCTGTCGAGTTGGTGCAGATAGGGGATGCCCGTGCCGCCATCGGCCCAGCGCCTGATGTCGGGCGGCGCCAGATCGACCGCATACTCGTTGGGGATCTCGATCTTTTGCATCGCCGGCGGCCTCGCTACCGTGCGGGCGACGCATCGAGGGGAGGCCGCGATGGGCCCGCGCATCGCCCTGTTGGGCATGATCCTGGAGTCCAACCGCTTCGCCGCGCCGGCCACAAGAGCGGATTTCGACAGCCTGACCTGGGCGGAGGGTGACGCGCTGCTGGCCGAAGCGCGCGGGCCGAGCCCGGCGCTGGCGACCGAGTTCGCCGCCTTCGTGCGGGCGATGGACGCGACCGGCCCGTGGACGCCCCTGCCCTGCCTGCTGGCCGCCAGCCACCCCGCCGGCCCGGTGGAGGAGGCGGTGTTCGAGGAGGCCGTCGCGCGGATCGAGGCGCTTTTGGCCGCCGCAGGCCCCGTCGATGCCGTGCTGATCTGCAACCACGGCGCCATGGTCGCGACGCATCTGGACGACCCCGACGGCGCGCTGGCGGCCCGGGTGCGCGCCGCTGTCGGGCCCGAGGCGCTGATCGTCATGACGCTCGACCTGCACGCCAATATCTCGGCTGCCATGGTCGAGGCGGTGGATCTGGTGGTCGGCTATCGCACCAACCCGCATGTCGACATGAGAGAGCGCGGCGAAGAGGCCGCGTTCTCGCTGCGCCGCATGCTGGCACCCGGCGCGGCCCGCCCGATGACGGCGCTGGTCAAGCCGCCGCTCACGCTCGCCTCGGTCACGCTGCTGACCGCGGATGGCCCGTATGGCGACCTGATAGACCTCGGCCAGCGGCGCCAGGCCGAAATGGGCGGCGCGATACTCAACGTCTCGATCTTCGGCAATTTCGTGTTCGCCGACACGCCGGACAACACGCTGTCGGTGGTGGTGACGGCGCGGGCCGAACAGGCAGCGGCGGAGGCGCTGGCCGCCGAACTGGGTCAGGCCGCCTGGGCCATGCGCGAGCGCTTCGTCCGCACCCTGACGCCGGTCGATGAGGCTGTCGCCCTGGCGCTGGCCGAGGATCGCGCGCCGGTGATCTTCTCGGACGCCGGCGACAATCCCGGCGGCGGCGGCTCGGGCCGGACGACCGAGCTTCTGGCCACGCTGAGCGCCGCGGGCGCTGAGGACGTGCTCTATGGCAGCTTCTACGACCCGGCGCTGGCCGATCAGGCGCATCAGGCCGGTGTCGGCGCGCGGCTGACGGTGCGCTTTAACCGCGACCGGGGCAACCAGGCCTGGGAGCGCTGGGACACACCCCTGGAGGCGGACGCCGAGGTCGTGGCGCTCGGCCATGGCGACGTGGTGGGCGAGCGCGGCATCACGGCCGGGCGGACGCTGCATCTGGGGCGCACGGCGGCGCTGCGCCTCGGCGGTGTGACGGTCGTGGTGATCTCGGACCGCACGCAGACTGCCGATCCCGTGTTCTTCCATATGCTGGGCCTGGATGTCGGTGCGGCGCGGACCGTGGTCGTGAAGTCCCGCGGGCATTTCCGCGCCGGCTTCGGCGCCTGGTTCACGCCCGACCGGGTCTACGAGATCGACACCGCCGGCCTGACATCGCCGGTGCTGGAACGCTGGCCCTTCGAGCGCCTGCCAAGACCTTGCTTCCCGCTGGACGCCGACACGACCTGGGACCGCACCGAGCCCGGCTGACAGAGCCGCCGTATCGTAGATCGGAAACGGAGATCCGCAAGGCGCATGGATCGGCGGACACGCGGACCAGAAGGCGTTCTGAGCATCGGAGGCGAACACGGACGGCCTACGGGCGCGACACCCACATCGATGATGCCGCTAGTGGCCGCGAAAGGCACCGCAAGCCGTCGCAGAAGCAATCGCCGGGGTCGTCGCAGCCTAGCCTGCGTCTCACCGCATCTGCCGGCACGTATTGACCGGCACATGTTGTAAGGGCGCCCTCCGCCCTTTTCGCTGCCCAGTCGCGACGAAGTCGGCATGGCTGCGAGCGACATCTGCGCAAGATGTGGTCGACGTGCCTACCGACGCCCCAGAACCATAGGCCCCGCTTTGTACGCCATGCAGGTCGCTAGCGCGGACACAGGCGGTCGCTTCACTCAGCCGCCGTCTCCTCACCGGTGGCGATGGCTTGCAGAACGCCGTCGGTCATGGCGTTCAGCGCGGCGGCCTTCTCCCAATAGGCGAGAAGCTGGGCCTGCGAGACCTCGCCCGAGCCGGTAAGGGCATGGTGCATCTGCAGCAGCTCGCGCCAACCGACCTTGAAGCGCGTCAACGCGGCGCGCTCGGCATCGGTCAGGTCCATCGCCTCGAGCTGCTGGACGAAGGCCTCGGCCGAGGCGACATCGGTCGCCGCATCGTCGATCTTGGCAGGAACGTCGCCGCCGCTCTTCATCAGCCTGACCGTGAGGGTGCCGAAGCTCATCTCGGCCACGCTTGAGTCGAGTTGGGCGAAGGCTGCGTACTTGCTGAGCTGGTTCTGCGGCAGCTCGACGATCGCATTGTCCTTGGCCTGCGCCCGGAGCAGCGCGACGACGATGAAGAAGGCGACGACTATGGCCACCAGTCGGCCGAAACCCGGGTTCTGCGTCGACAGCATTCGCCTCTCCTGTTCTGGCGCGTGCATTATAGTTAGTCGGAGGTAAAGGCATTGCATCCGTCAGATCGGACAAAACGCGTCCCCACGCTGGTCCTTGGACGGCGATAGGGTCCACAAAACTGGTTTCGATGCGCTCGGAAAGATCGCCGGCCAGCGGGATCTGGGAATGGGCGCGACGCCGGAACTATGCAGGTGTCCGCGCGCGGCCGACGCGAGACGGCACCTGTCGCCGCTTGTTGGAGGGCGTCCGATCGGCACTTCACTGGACACGGCCGCCGACTATCTGGTGAATGCGGCGCAGCATGCGTGGCCGATATCGGGAGCTTGAATGGCGGATGGCGGTGGCAGCGACGATGCACCTTTCGGTGCACCGCCCGGCGTCCCGACACCGTCGTCCGAGCGCGCGGCGAATTGGGCATCGGGGCGGGCGCTGGTCGCCGCTGTGGTCAGTGCCCTGGCATGGCTGGCGCTGACGGCGGCCGATCCGGCCTCGCTTATCGTCGGGGTGCCGTCCATCGCCCTGGCGGCACTGGTCGCAGGGCGCGTCGGGCGTGCAGAGGGCGGTCCGGCGCAGCATGGATTGGCCCAGGCGCTGGCCGTCCCCGGCTTCCTGCTGCGCCTGATGGCCGACGTCTTCGCCAGCGCCTGGTCGCTGGCGCTGCAGGTGTTCCGACCCCGGCTGAATGTCGATCCCGGGCTCGTCAGCTATCGCCTGTCGCTGCTCGGGCCCGAGGCGCGAGCCGCGTTCATGAACAGCGTGACGCTCACCCCCGGCACCCTGTCGGCAACGCTCGACGGGGAGGTGCTGGCGGTTCATGCGCTCGACCGGCGGGGCAACGTGGCGGGCGAACTCGCGGCGCTCGAGGCGCGCACGGCCGCACTCTATGGCCAGACGATGGGCGAGCCCGTCACGCGGGGCGCGACCGCAGGGGGTGCGACGTGACCGCCGATACCATCGTCTGGGCCGCGTTGGCCGCCGTGGCACTGACCGCAAGCGCCGTCGCGATGCGCATGGCCTGGGCGCGGCACACGGCCGACGTGGTCCTGTTGCTGCAGCTTCTCTCGGCCAAGGCGATCGTCGTTTTCTTCGTCTTTGCCGTCCTCCACGATGTGCCTGCCTTCGCCGAGACGGCGCTTGCAATCGGCCTGCTCGGCGCCGTGGCGGCGGCGGTTTTCGCCTATCGGAGGCCGCTTTGACCATGGCCGATCTGCAGTTGGCCGCGGCGGCCGCCCTGCTGGCGGCCGGCGCCTTCTTCATGGTCGCCGCCGCGCTCGCCGTGCTGCGCCTGCCCGACCCGCTGTCACGCCTGCACGGCGTGACCAAGGCCGAGACGGCGGGCCTCGGCCTGATGCTGGCAGGCGCGGTAGTGCTGGAGCCGAGCTGGCGGGCCGGGCTTCTGGCCGCGGCGGCCTGGATCGCGACGGCCGGCGCCGGGGCGGCCGCCTCACACATGATCGCGGTCAGGCTTATCCGCGAGGAGCAGGGCCGATGACGCCCGACCTGATCGTCGATGCAGTGCTCGCCGCGCTGGTACTGGGCCTTGCCTCGACGGCGATGTTCGTCGCCTCGGTGCGCATCGCCGTCGGCGCCTTCATCGCGCTCGGCGCCGTGGTCGCGGTTCTCTGGGCGCGGCTGGGTGCGCCGGACGTGGCGCTGGCAGAGGCGGTGATCGGCGCAGGTCTGACCGGCGCCCTGCTGCTCCGCCATCTGGGGCTGGCCGACGAGGGCGAGGGCGAGGGCGAGGGCGATACCGGGCGCGACGGGACGCGTGAGGACGCGCGTGACGGCAGGCGCGATGGGGGCGTCGCGTGAGGGCGTTGATGGTGCTCGGCGCGCTGGCGGCCGCGGCGGCGCTGTTCGTGGGGCTGGTGCTGCTACAGCCGGTACCGGGCCTGACGCCAGAGGTCGAGCGCCATATCGCCGAGACCGGGGTCAGCAATCCGGTGACCGCCGTGCTGCTCGACTATCGCGCCTATGACACGCTGATGGAGCTGCTGATCGTGGTGCTGGCCCTGTTGGCCGCCGAGCCGCTGGCGCCGCGCATCGCGGCCCGGGCGCCGCTTGCGGGGCCCGTCGTGGTCGGCGGGATCGGTGCGCTGGCGCCGGCGCTCGCGGTGCTGGGCGGTTATGTGCTGTGGATCGGGGCAACCGCGCCGGGCGGTGCGCTGCAGGCCGCCGCCCTCTGGGCCGCCGCGCTGATCCTGCTCGAGACCGTCGGCCGGGGCCTGGTGCCGCGCGCGACTAACCATGCCGCAGGGCTCTCGGCGATCGGGGTTGCCGTCTTCTTTGGTGCGGGCCTCGGCGCCGTCGCGTTCACCGGTATGCCGCTCGACTGGCCGGCAAAGCACGCCGGCGCCATCATCCTCGGCATCGAGGTCGCGGCGGCGGCGGCGCTGGCACTCGGCCTCGCCGCGCTGTTTCGCGCCGGGACGGCGGCGCCATGAGCGCGGTTGCCATCCTCTATGCCGGCCTGGCCGCAGCGTTGTTCGGCCTCGGCCTGATCTCGGTCGTGCTGCATCGCAGCCCGCTACGCCGGCTGCTCGGCATCAACGTCATGGGGCTCGGCGTCTTCACAGCGCTGCTCTATCCCGGCCCGGTCGAGGGTTCGGGCCCAGACCCGGTGCCCCATGCCCTGGTCATCACCGGGCTTGTCGTCGCGGTTGCGGGCACGGCGCTCGGCCTCTCCCTGATCCGCCGCGCGGGTATCGGGCAAGACGGGATCTGATGCCATGGCCGCCGCCTGGATTGCCTGGGGGCCAGCGGGCCTCGTCGGCCTGCCGCTGATCGGCCTGTTCGCCTGTCTCGCCCTGCCGCGATGGGGCCACGCCATCGCGACCGCAACGACGCTGCTGGTCCTGGCGCTGGTCGTGGCGCTCGGCATTGGCGGCGGGATCGGGGGCGCGACGGTACTGGGCGGCTGGGACGCGCCGCTCGGCATCCTGTTGAGGCTGGATGCCCTGGCCTGGGTCTTCACGGCGATCACCGCGGCGGTGTTCGCCCTGGTGACCCCAGCGGCCAAGACCGCCCTGTCGTCCGAGGGGGTCGCGGCGCTTTGGCTCGGGCTGCTGGCCGGCATGGCGGCACTGTTCGTCTCGGGCGATCTGTTCAACCTGTTCGTGGCGCTGGAGGTCGCGGGCCTCAGCGCCGTGGCACTGACCGCGATGGGCGGCGACGCCCGGGCAGCGCGCGCAGCGTTCGGCTATCTCGCGGTCAGCCTGACGGGCGGGTTGCTGTATCTCGCGGCCGTCGCGCTGTTCTACCGGGCCACGGGCACGCTGGACCTCGGCCAGGTGGCCTCGGCGATCGCCGATGGCGAGGGCGCCGGCGCTGCAGAGCCCGGACTGGCGGCAGCGCTGGCACTGGCGACGGCAGGATTGCTGCTCAAGACGGGTGCAGCGCCGATGCATCGCTGGCTGCCGCCCGCCCACGGAGCCGCCAGCCCGGTCGTCAGCGCGCTCCTGTCCGGTATCGTCGTGAAGGGCAGCCTGTACATCCTGATCCGGCGAGGCCCTGGCCGGTGAACGACCACAGCGC
>JBCCSW010000156.1:0-9109 GCA_039199465.1 Pseudomonadota bacterium | reverse complement strand
AGGCTGACTGTCACAGCGCCCCGTGCAAGCCGCGCCCCGAGGCGCCGAACGACGCCGGCCAGGATACTCAATCGGCTGTTCACTGCCGCGACAGACGCCACGGCGCCGTCCGATGCTTGGTCGACGGTCGCCCCCTCCTCGTCTTCCGCCTCGGCGCGGCGCCGTCGGCGGCGCTCGGTCAGGGCCTCGAACGTCGCGATCAGGGCGACGGTCGCGGCGAAGGACATCTGGAAGCCGGGATCGACCAGGCTGATCGGCCGCCAGGCCAGCACCAGCACCGCCGCCAACGCCACCGCCCGCAAGGTCAGCGCCGGCCGATCCACCATCACCGCGATCAAGGCGACCGAGGCCATCACGAAGGCGCGCTGCGTCGCCACCGTCGCGCCGGAGGCGACAAGATATCCCGCCGCTGCCGCGAGCGCTGCGGCTGCAGCCGCCTTCTTGCCCGGCAGCCAGGGGAGCAGCGGCGCCGCAAGCGTCAGCGTGAAGCGGGTCGCCACGAAGACCAGACCGCAGAGCAGGCCCATATGCAGCCCCGAGATCGCGAGCAGATGCGCCAGCGTCGAGACCCGCAGCGCTTCGGCATCGCGCTCGTCGATCGCGCTGCGGTCGCCGACCAGGATGGCTGCAGCAAAGGCACCTTCTGCCCCGGTCAGCCGCGCGCGGACCGCATCCGCGGTCGCGACCCGCCAGGCCGCCACGGCCGTGGCAAGGCCGGCCCACCAGCGCGCTGGCCCGTGGCCCTCGGCCAAGGCGCGCCCGGCCCGACCTGCAACCTCGACAGCCGGCAAGCGCACCGGCGGCGTGCGGGCATAGCCGATCGCGCCTATCCGCTCGAAGTATGCCCGCCGCGCGAAATCGAAAGCGCCGGGCTCCACCGGCTGACCGGGTGGGCCGAGCCGCGCATAGACCTGGATCCAGTCGCCAGGCCGCGGTGCCCCTGCCCGGTCGACGGCGCTCAACGTCAGGCGCACCCGGCTCGGCGTCGCATCAGCTGCGCGGCCGAACAGCGCGACATGGTCCAGCAGCACCCGCGGCGCGCCCGAGGCCGACCGATCCAGCATCACGACCCGCCCCTCGACCGTCGCCATGGTCGGGCCGGGCAGCGCCGGCATCGCAGCGCGCCAGGCAGAGAACTGCGCCGCCCCGTGGCCGGCGAGGACCGCCAACAACGCCAGGCAGCCGAGGCGCCCGGTCATGGTCCGCCAGAGTGGTGAGAACGACAGGAGCAGCGGCAGGAGCACCAACAGCGCGGTCCACACCGGCGGCTCGGTTTCCCAGCCGAGATAGAGCGCGATACCGGCAGCCATGCCGACCGGAAACCACAGGATGGCGCGGCGCATCTCGGCCGCAACGACGCCGGCGGTGAAGCGGCCGATCCGGGCCGGGAACGACGCCTCGCCCAACCCGGATACCGCCCCCAGCATCGGGCCCGCTGCCGCAAACGCCGCCTGCACCACGTCCCCCTGCCACCAATGCTGGCGAGGCTGGCGCCGCTATGGTTAAGGGCTGGTTGAGACGGGGGCATGCGACGGGGGCATGTGGCGGGGGCATGTGGCGGGGGCACGTACGACGCCGGCCTGGCATGATGCAGCGGAGGACGTCATGCCCCAACGCTGCTCCAAGCGCCGCTGCAGGCGCTGCCCCGAGCGCTGCCCCGAGCGCTGCGCCGTTGATGCCGCGTCCCAGTCGTGCCACCCCTCCTCGCGCCCTAGCCGCGCCCAACCCGGCTTTCTGCCCATCCGATAGGCCAGCCGGGCCGAGCCGGGCCGACCCGACAGACGACCCTTTGGGAGACCGACCATGCCGCCAGCCGCCGATGCCGCTTCAGCCGAGGTCGTGACCCGCTTCGCCCCCTCGCCGACGGGCTTCCTGCATATCGGCGGCGCGCGTACGGCACTCTTCAACTGGGCGTTTGCGCGCCACCATGGCGGGCGCTTCCTGCTGCGCATCGAGGATACCGACCGCGCCCGCTCGACCGAGCAGGCCACGGCGGCGATCTTCGAGGGGCTGCGCTGGCTCGGCCTCGATCATGACGGCGAGGCGGTGAGCCAGGCCAGCCGTGCGACGCGCCATGCCGAGGTCGCGGCCGCAATGCTGGAGAACGGCACGGCTTATCGCTGCTATGCCTCGAAGGACGAGATCGACGCCTTCCGCGATAGGGCCAAGGCCGAGGGACGGCCCCCCACCTTCCTGTCACCCTGGCGCGACAAAGGCCCTGCCGACTGGCCAGAAGGCGACTACGTGGTGCGCTTGAGGGCCCCGCGCGAGGGTGCGGTGACGGTCGAGGACGCGGTGCAGGGCAGCGTGACCTGGCAGGCCGGCCAGCTCGACGACCTGATCCTGCTCCGCTCGGACGGCACGCCGGTCTACATGCTGGCGGTCGTTGTCGACGACCACGACATGGGCGTGACCCATGTCATTCGCGGCGACGACCACCTGACCAATGCCGCGCGGCAGTCGTTGATCTACCGCGCCATGGGCTGGGACGTCCCGGTCTTCGCCCATATCCCGCTGATCCACGGCCCGGACGGCGCCAAGCTGTCCAAGCGTCACGGCGCGCTGGGGGTCGAGGCCTACCGCGCCATGGGCTACCTGCCGGCCGGCATGCGCAACTACCTCGCCCGTCTCGGTTGGGCCCATGGCGATGACGAGCTGTTCTCCACCGATCAGCTGGTCGCCTGGTTCGGCCTGGAGGCGATCGGCAAATCCGCCGCGCGCTTCGACTTCCAGAAGCTGGCCGCCGTCAACGGCCATCACATGTGCAGTGCCGAGGACGCGGACCTCGTCGAGGCGATGGTGGACGTGGCCGGTCTGGACGCGGCGATGCTGGAGGCGGCCGAGCTTTCCAAGGAGCAGATCGCCGCCATTCAGGCCGCCAGCGCGCCGCTCGCCGACCCGGCAAAGCGTGCCGCGCTGACCCGCGCCATGCCCGGCCTGAAGGAACGCGCGAAAACCATTAACGAGTTGATTGATCTCGCACATTACCTGCTGGCGGAGCGTCCCCTCGCGCCGGATGACAAGGCCGCGAAGCACCTCGCCGGCGACACCCCCATGCTAATCGGTCGTTTGACCACGCAATTGCGGAATGCTAGCCCATGGGATGGAACAACACTGGAGGCGGCCGTCCGCGACTTCGCCGAAGCCGAGGGCCTGAAACTGGGTAAGGTGGCCCAGCCCCTGCGTGCCGCATTGACGGCGCGCGCCGTCAGTCCCGGGGTCTTCGACGTGATGGAAACGCTCGGCCGCGAGGAAACGATCGCCCGGCTCGACGACGCGGCGGGCCGCTGATCCCGGAACGGTTGCCCAGGATGGCGCCGACCCGGGCACCCGATCCGGGCCCGCCCCATTCAGGTGCGGATGGCCCATAGACGAGCCGGACCCGGTTACCCCGCCGGGCCGCGGAGAGGAAAGGACCGCCCATGCCGGATACAGCGCAGACCCGCACCGCCCAGATCTCGGTCGACGGCCGCACCCTGGACGTTCCGATCTACGATGCCGTGCACGGCCCCTCGGTGATCGACATCCGCAGGCTCTATGCCGAGCTCGGCGTGTTCACCTACGATCCCGGCTACACCTCGACCGGGTCCTGCGAGAGCACGATCACCTTCATCGACGGCGACAAGGGCGAACTGCTGTATCGCGGCTATCCGATCGACCAGCTGGCCGAGAAGAGTCACTTCCTGGAAGTCTGCTACCTGCTGCTCTACGGCGAACTGCCCTCCGCGACCCAGCTCGAGGACTTCGAGGCCCGCGTGACCAAGCACACCATGCTGCACGAGCAGATGGTGAATTTCTTCCGCGGCTTCCGGCGCGACGCGCATCCGATGGCGATCATGTGCGGCGTCGTCGGCGCGATGTCGGCGTTCTACCACGACAGCACCGATATACGCGATCCGTGGCAGCGCGAAGTCGCCTCGATCCGGCTGATCGCCAAGATGCCGACGATCGCCGCTTGGGCCTATAAGTACTCGATCGGCCAGCCCTTCATCTATCCGCGCAACGACCTCGATTACGCATCGAACTTCCTGCACATGTGCTTCGCCGTGCCCTGCGAGGAGTACCATGTCGACCCGATCCTGGCCCGGGCGATGGACAGGATCATGACGCTGCACGCCGATCACGAGCAGAATGCCTCGACCTCGACCGTGCGGCTCGCCGGCTCTTCGGCGGCCAACCCGTTCGCCTGCATCGCGGCCGGGGTGGCCTGTCTCTGGGGTCCGGCGCATGGCGGCGCGAACCAGGCCTGCCTCGAGATGCTGCGCGAGATCGGCACGCCCGACCGGGTCGCCGAATACGTGAACCGCGCCAAGGACAAGAACGACCCGTTCCGGCTGATGGGTTTCGGTCACCGCGTCTACAAGAACTACGATCCGCGCGCGAAGGTGATGCAGGAGACGGCGGCCGAAGTGCTCGACCTGCTGGGCGTCAAGGACAACAAGACGCTGCAGACCGCCAAGGAACTGGAGCAGTGGGCGCTGAAGGACGAGTACTTCGTCGAGAAGAAGCTCTATCCGAATGTCGACTTCTATTCCGGCATCATCCTCGAGGCGATGGGCTTCCCGACCTCGATGTTCACGCCGATCTTCGCGCTCAGCCGCACCGTCGGCTGGATCGCGCAGTGGAAAGAGATGATCGAGGATCCGACCCAGAAGATCGGCCGGCCTCGCCAACTCTATAAGGGTGCGCCGATCCGCGATTATGTTGAGGTCGAGGGGCGCTAACCGGCCTCATCGGCGACGCTATCGAAGGCCCGCCCAGGCGGGCCTTTTCCATGCTCGGCCACGTCGCTGGCGAGCATCGCGCAGGCCCAGCGGTGGACAGGGGCAAGCCTCGGCAGGTATCCTCGGGCTCTGGCGCAGCGATGGATGGCCTCGACGCGCCAGCAACCGTGGAGGCATCGATCCATGGCACAGCTGGAGCTTTGGCGACCGCGGATCCTCAGCGTCGTGCGCATCGTCGCCGGGCTGCTGTTCTTGCTGCACGGCACGCAGAAGCTGATCGGCATCCCCGCCACGACCCGCGTCACCGAGCTGTTTTCCCTCGGCTGGACCGCCGGCCTGATCGAGATCGTCACCGGGGTGATGTTGCTGGTCGGGTTCTACACCCGCTCGGCCGCCTTCCTCGCCTCGGGCACCATGGCCTTCGCCTATTGGCTGGCGCATGCGCCGCGCGATCTGTTTCCAACCAACAACGGCGGCGACGCGGCCATCCTCTACTGCTTCCTGTTCCTCTACATGGTCTTCGCCGGCCCGGGACCGTGGAGCGTCGATGCCATGCGCAGCTCGGAAGGCGACTGAGGCTAGGCGCGCTGGCTGCCTGACGCCAGACGCGCCCGTCATTCCCGTCCTGCGTGCTGGGGTGCGGCGCGGGGGCGGTGTAGACTGACTTCATGAGCGCGCTCGACAGACGACGCTTCGCGGCCGGGGCGCTGGCAGCCACAGGGCTTGCGACCGGGCTCACGACGGGGCTGGCCACGCCGGTGCACGCGGCGCCCGCCTATCGCGGGCCGAATGTCGTCATCATCCGCTTCGGGGGCGGCGTGCGCCGGCGCGAGACCGTCGAGACGGCGACGACCTGGGCGCCCTATCTGATGCATCGCCTGGCGCCCCAGGGCGTGATGATCCCGGATCTGACCATCGCGCAGCTCGACGGCGTCGACACCAGCCATGCCGAGGGTACGCTCAACATACTGACGGGACGCTATCGCGCCTATCATGACCTGTCCGACGGCGTCGAGTTCGACCGGCTGGAGCCGACCGAACCCACGCTGTTCGAGTATTTCCGCCGCGCCTTCGACATCCCCGCCCACCAGGCCCTGCTGATCAATGGCGAGGACCGGCTGCAGGAGGAGTTCCTCTCCTACGGCATCCACCCAAGCCATGGCATCGCCTTCAAATCCGAGGTGCTGAGCCTCTACCGCTTCAAGCTGTGGTCGTTGCGCGACCGGCTCGCCCGGGCCACCGGTACCGATGCCGAGATCGAGGCCGACACGGAAGCGCTGGTCGATTTGGAAGCCAAGGGCATGCGCGGCATCGCCCC
Source organism: Pseudomonadota bacterium (assembly GCA_039199465.1). GTDB lineage: Bacteria > Pseudomonadota > Alphaproteobacteria > Rhodobacterales > Rhodobacteraceae > Thermohalobaculum. Next base: position 3,067 of record JBCCSW010000156.1, on the reverse strand, counting down.
CCGCCAGCCACCGGAGATCGAGGCGCTTTGGGCGCGCTGGCGTGCGTTTTGGGGCGACAGCGGCCTCAAGAACCCGCGCGGCGACGCGGCGCTGACCGAACTTGGTCTCTGGGCGCTGCGCGACCTCCGCCCGCGGCTGATGATGATCAACTACCAGGACCCGGACTACGTGCATTGGGGCAACGCCTCGCACTACACCCGGGCCATCGCCCGCATCGACCACGGCATCGAGCGTATCGTGACGGCCGTCGCCACTGACGAGGAGTACGCCGGCAACACCGTCTTCTGCATCGTGCCGGACTGTGGGCGCGATGCGAACCCGCTGATGAGCGTGCCGTTCCAGCACCATTTCAACACCCGCTCGGCGCATGAGATCTTCGCCTTCCTGATGGGGCCGGGGATCGAGCGTGGGCGGGTGTTGGACCGTCCCGTCGATCAGACCGTGATCGCGCCCACCATCGCCGCGGCCATGGGCTTCCGCGCAGGACGGGCCGAGAACCGCGCGCTGGGCGAGCTGTTCACGTGAGCGCCACGGCAGGCCACGCCGCCGAGACCGCAACCGCTGCGGCGCTGGTCGGCGCGAGGGGGTTGTGGCCGATGCTCGGCGGCCTCGTCCGGCGGGCGATCGCAATCCTGCTCGCGCTGCATCCACTTGGTGCGCTTCTCGTGCTCGGCTGGCTGATGCGGCTGATGCGCGATGAGGCCGCGCTGAACCGGCGCATGCAGGCCGCGGATCTCGGCCCGCGGCGGGCGCCGCTGCCGAGCCTTGTGATGGCAGATCCGGCGCCCGGTCGCGGCTGGCTGATGCGCCAGATCGGGGGGCTGTGGCTGAACCTCCGCGACGGTGTCGCAGCGCTCGTCACCACGACCCTCGGCACCCTGCCCTTCACTGCGCTCTGGCTCATGTCGTGGTGGGGCGGCTGGGAAAACTCGTTCAACAAGGGCTACGAGCAATCCTGGATCGGGCCGTCGCTCGGTCTTCTCGGTACGGCGCTCGCGCTGCCGTTGCTGACGCGCCTGCCGATGGCGCTCGCACACCAGGCGGCTGAGGGACGGATGAGCGCGTTCTTCGCCCGGCACCCGGTTGCCCGGCTGATCCGCGCGGCCGGCTGGCGCTATGCGGTGCTCGCGGTCCTCTCCGCGCTGGCCGCGCTGCCGCTGTTCGCGCTGCAGGGGATGCCGGTCTTCTTCGAGGACTGGAGCCCCGGCTTCGTCGACCGCGACCCCGAGGACGTGCAGACCTTCATCGCCGGCTACAGGCTGGTGGCGACCGCTTATCTCGTGCTGGTCCTCATTGCGCTCCGCCGCATGGCAGCCCGCCTGCACGCCCGCGCCAGTCTGATCGTCGAAGCGGGCGGGCCGGCACGCGGGACCGCTCGACGCCTCGGCGCATGGGCCTGCGTCGCGGTCTGCTGGGCGGCATGGTTCGCGGTCGTCGCCCAGGTCTTCGTCGCACAGTTCCTGAACCACCAATGGGTGGTCTGGTTCATCCCACCGCTCTCGGGCCTGCCCTTCTTCGCCCCTCTGACCCCGCTGCCCTAGCGCAGACCACCGACGAGGACGCTGGGGCGGGCCGTGATCTCAGCCGTCTGCAAGGGACGGCTGACGCCCCAGCGCCACCATGACCGAGCGGGCGGCCCGCAGCGCCGGTGCCTCGCCGCCGCGGCCGAGCGCCCTAAGCGCACCATCGGCGGCCGCGACTTGCGCGGCGCGCTCGGGCGTCTCGTCCAACAGCGGGCGAAGCGCGCCGCTCAGCGCCTCGGGCGTCATCTCGTCCTGATAGAACTCGGGGATCGGGCGTTCGCCATTGTCCCAGCCATAGGCGAGGTTGACCATGTTGGCGGTGTCGATGCGGATCAGCCGCCGCGCGATCGTCGCGGTCAGCCACGAGGCACGATAGGCCGCGACCTGGGGCACGCCCTGCGCCGCGGTCTCGACCGTCACGGTGCCGGATTTCAGCAGCGCCGCGCGGCAGGCGGCGGTCGCGGCCCTGCGCTCGGCCGGATCGGCATCGGGCGCGACGAGAACGACGCCGGGAAAGAGCTCGGCAACCATCTTACTCACGGTCTCGGCCACGGGCACGACGCCGCGAAGGCCCGGGCGCTCGGCCTGCAGCCGCCCGAGCGTCTCGCGAAAAGCGGCGCTCATGCGGGTCACCTCGCCCACGCGACTGCCGGGCGCCATCAATAACAGCGGCGCGTCGCCGAGGTCGTGCTTCATCCGGAATGCCGCGATATCGGCCGCACCCGCGACCGGCAGGCCGGCGATCGGGTGGCCCACGAAATCGCAGGTCATGCCGGCGGCGGTCATGTAGGGCGGCTCGAACGGCAGCAGGGCCAGGACATGGTCGACCGCGCGCGCCATCCGCGCCGCCCGACCCGGCCGCCAGGCCCAGACCGTGGGGGCGACGTAGTGCATGGTGCGGATGCCGGGCGCCCGGCGTCGCACGCGGCCGGCGACGCGCCGCGTGAAGGACGGCGCGTCGATGGTGATCAGCGCGTCGGGTCGGAAGGCGATCGCCGCCTCGGTCGCCTCGCGCATGCGGGCCAGGATGCCGGGCAGGCGGGGCAGGACCTCGGTGATGCCCATGACCGACAGCTGGGCGATGTCGAACAGGGGCTGCAACCCCTCGGCCCGCATGGTGCGTCCACCGACGCCGCCGAAGACGATACCGGGGTCCAGCGTCTTGAGCGCGCCCATCAGCGCGCCGCCGAGCCGGTCGCCCGACGGTTCACCCGCGATCAGGAACAGCCGCGGGCTCATGGCGGGGCGTCGAGATCGGCGGCCTCTACCCCGGCCACGAAAAGGCCATGGGCGTCCGCGACGGCGGCGACGGTCTCGCGGTCGATCAGCAGGGTACCGCCGGCCTGGCCGACGATGCCGGCGAGACCCGCGCCGGCCGCCGCGCGCACCGTACCGGGCCCTATGGTTGGCAGGTCCATCCGCTGGTCCTGCCCAGGCTTCGGGATCTTGACGAGGACGCCGGTGCCGCGCGGCACCCGCCGCCGGCGCCCGGCCGGCAGTGCCGCGATCCGGTCCAGCATCAGATCGGTGCCCTCGATCGCCT
>JBCCSW010000155.1:0-9165 GCA_039199465.1 Pseudomonadota bacterium | reverse complement strand
GATCCCCCCGCCGACCCGCCCAACGACCCCCCCGCGGATCCCCCATCCGGCGGTGGTGGTTCGGGGGGCGGCGGTTCCTCGGACGATGTCGAGTTCGAGCTTGCGATCGTGAATGTCGCGAACGGCCAGGTGATCGACACGCTGGAGAACGGCGAGGAGATCGACCTCGCCGATGTCGAGGGCAAGGAGGTGACCTTCGTCGCCACGCCCACCGGCACCCCGGTCAGCAGCGTACGCTTCAGCGCCGGCACGCTCGGCAACCGGGTCGAGAACGTGGCGCCCTATGTGCTGTTCGGCGACAGCGACGGGGCCTATCTCGACGGCACATCCCTCGGCGTCGGTAACTACAGCGTCAAGATCGAGGGGTTCAGCGGCACCCAGGCCAGCGGCACCCTGGTCGGCGAGACGACCGTCAGCTTCTCGGTCGCCGATGCGCCGCCCCCGCCACCACCGCCCGTCGACCGGCCGCCGGAGCCGACCGACGTCACCGAAGCGATGTCGGAGGACGACGGGGCGCAGAGCTTTGCGGCCAGCCGCTTCGCGACCGATCCCGATGGCGATGCCGTCTACATCCGCTCGGCCACCGGGGCGTCGCTTGGCGTGGTCGCGGTCGCCGCCAATGGCAGCGGCCTGACCTATACCCCGAACGCCGATGCGAGCGGCACCGATACCGTCGATGTCAGCGTCTGGGACGGCAGCGATCCGGACAGCACCGTGTCGGCGACGCTGACGGTGAACCTGGCCGCGGTGAACGATCCGCCCGAGGCCGAGGACGACGCGATTGCCGTCACGTCGGGCAATGCGACCGCGATCGCGGCGCTGCTGCTCGGCAACGACACGGATATCGAGGACGACGCGCTGGTGATCGAGGCAGTCTCGGCCGTCGGCGCTGGCCTGTCGCTGGAGCTGGCGCCGAACGGCGCTCTCACGCTGATCGCCGACCGGGGCACGGGCACGGCGGTCTTTAACTACACCGTCAGCGACGGGCAGACGGTGTCGGCGCCGGCGACCGTCACGGTGACCGTGACGGATGCACCGCTGCCCCCCGACGATCCGGTCGACCCGCCAGTCGACCCCGACCCCGACCCTGATCCGGACCCCGACCCGGATCCGGCACCCGCACCCGGCGCCCTTGTCGCGGCGATCAATATCGGCGGCGGCGCCTATACCGGCAGTGATGGCACCGAATGGGCCGCCGACACGACCGGCGAGGGCAACACCTACTCGGTGGGCAACGGCGTCCAGATCCAGGGCACCGAGGACGATACGCTGTATCGCTCCGAGGCCTGGCATCCGACCGGGCTGGACTATGCGATGGATGTCGACGACGGCACCTACCGCGTCGAGCTTCACTTCGCCGAGATCTGGAGTGGCGCCAAGGATGCGGGCAAGCGCATCTTCGACGTCGAAGTCGAGGGCTCGACGGTCGTCGAGGACATGGATATCGCCGGTCAGTACGGCTATCGCAGCGCTTATGTCATGACGACCGATGTCACCGTTACCGACGGCACGCTCGACATCGAGCTGGTGAAGGGAAAGCAGAACCCCAAGCTCTCGGCGCTGAAGGTCACGGCGCTCGAGGACGCGGGCGGCGCCCCGGCGCCCGAGCCGATTTCCGAGTACCTCGCCTTCTCGATCGGCGACAGCGACACCGACGGGACGCTGAGCAGCCTGGACTTTTCCGGCCAGCGCTTCGAGTTGCCGGATGGGGCGAAGCCGATCGTCTACGCCAAGGCGCTGGACGGCGTCACCGGGGTCGAGAGCGTCGCGCTCACGATCAACGGCAACCGCCAGGTCGAGAGCTTCGAGCCATACTCGCTGTTCGGCGACATGGAGGGGGACTTCAAGGACGGCGCGTTCCTGAGCGAGGGCGAGCACAGCGTGACGGCCGAACTGTACTCAGCCGACAACGGCACCGGCGATCTGCTGGAGACGGTGCAGTTCGAACTGATCGTAGCGTGACGACCACGGCCGTCGTTAGGTCCCAGCGACGGCTGTGTTCAGGCCGCCTTGCCGCAATTTGCTCGGCAGGGCGGCCACGGGCCCGCCCGAAGGCGCCCTAGAGGCGAGACCCGCTCAAGCGCCTCTTCCCCATCTCGACAGGTTCTCACGACGCGCCGTCATCCACCGCATGGGGTGACGGCGTGGGCTTGGCCGTTCAGCGGGTCTCCGGCCTTCCGGACAGCGCGGGCTTCGGCTGAATGCGCGGCAGACACCTGGCCCGGCTGCACCCGCGGCGTATGGCCTGAGCACCGCGGCAGCCGCCTGCAGTGCATCCTGCGGTATCGTGTGAGGTCAATGGTCGGGGTGGTCATCCCACTGACCGTGTCTGGCGCAGACAGCAACGTATTTTCGTAAGTATGCGCTAACGCATTTTGACGATCGATACATTAAGCGCGTAGACTGCATGGCGGGAGGACCGCCATGCCATGACTGAGGCCTCGAAAACCAGCAGGGTCAAGGACGCCTATGAGCGTCTGAAGGACGAGATCCGCACCAACAGGCTGCCGCCTGGCTTCCAGGCGCCCGAGCCCGAGATCGCGGTTCGCCTGGGCATGAGCCGGACGCCGGTGCGCGAGGCACTTATCAGGCTGGAGGCCGAGGGACTGGTCGAACTGACGCCCCGCCGCGGGGCGCGGGTGCTGCCGGTCCGCGCAGATGATATGCGCGAAATCTACGAGATCCTGACCTCGCTGGAGCCCGATGCGGCCGCGATGCTGGCCGAATGCAAGCCGACGGACGAACAGCTCGCGCCGCTGGTGCAGGCGACGTCGGATATGGAGCAAGCGCTGGAGACCGAAGACCTCGACCGCTGGGCGGAGGCCGATGACCGCTTTCACCTCACCCTGCTCGAACTGCAGAGCAATCGTCGGCTGCAGGGCTTTATCCGAGCCCTCTATGATCAGGCGCACCGGGCACGCATCGTCACGCTGCGCCTCAGGGGCGCCCCCCGCAAATCGACCGAGGAGCACCGTGAGATCCTTGAGCATCTGCGCCGCGGCGATGGCGAGGCGACGCGCCAGGCCTTCAAGCGCCACCGCCAACGCGCCGCCGTGGAGCTGCTCGCCATTCTGGAGAAGTACAAGCTTGGTCAGCTCTGAGCATCGGCCGCGGGTCAGACGCGATGGTTTCAACACCAACAGACAGGCATTCCGAGGGGTCTGGATCGTGATGCGTGCCGGAGAGGTCACGCCATCGGCTGCAGGCCCACGGTCGATGTGGCCAAGGTCCGAGGCGTCCTGCCACGCCGGTGTGACAAGGCTTTTCCCAAACGTCGGATCGGCCGGAGCGTCGGAGGGGTCATGGCTCTCGCACTCGGCGCCATAGCGGATGACTTCACCGGCGCGACCGATCTCGCCAACACGCTGGTCGGCGAAGGGATGTCCGTCGTTCAGGTGATCGGCGTGCCCGGACCGGAGACGCAGATCGGCGATGCCGACGCCGTCGTTGTGGCCCTGAAATCGCGCACGGCCCCCGTGGCGGAGGCGGCGGCGCAGTCGCTTGCGGCACTCGCCTGGCTGCGCGCGCGGGGTGCCGGCCAGATCGTCTTCAAGTACTGCTCGACCTTCGACTCGACGCCACAGGGCAATATCGGCCCGGTGGCGGACGCGCTGCTGGGCGCCCTAGGCGGGGATTTCGCGATTGTCTGTCCTGCATTCCCAGCGAACGGTCGCACGATATACAAAGGCGTGCTGTTCGTCGGCGATGTGCCGCTGGCCGAAAGCTCGATGCGCGACCATCCGCTGACACCGATGCGCGACTCGAGCCTGATCAGGCTGATGGAGGCGCAGAGCGCCCATCGCGCGGGCCTTATCCCGCTGGAGACGGTGCATGCCGGTGCCGAGGCGATCTGCGAGCGCATCGACGCGCTGCGGCGCGAGGGCGTGACCTACGGCATCGCGGATGCGCTGTCGGATGGTGATTTGCGCCGCATCGGCGAGGCGCTGGCCGGTGCGGCCCTGATCACCGGTGGATCGGGCATTGCGATGGGCCTTCCTGCCAATCTGCGAAAGGCCGGTATCCTGGCCGCCACCGTCGCGCCGCCACCGCCTGAGGTCGATGGCCGCTGCCTCGTGCTCGCGGGAAGCTGCTCGACCGCGACGCGGGCACAGATCGCCTATGCCGAACAGCGCTGGCCAAGCCGTCGGATCGACCTCGACGCTGTCGCTGCGGGTGTAGACGAGGTCGCGGCAACGGTCGGTTGGGCATTGGCTCAGGATGCGGCGACCCCGGTGCTGATCTACGGCTCGGCCGATCCCGACGCGGTCGCTGCAAGCCAGGCCCGCTATGGCGCGGACAAGGCCGGCGCGATGATGGAGGAGACGCTGGCGGCCATTGCCGTAGCGCTGTGCGCCGAGCGTTTCGATCGGCTGGTGGTGGCGGGCGGCGAGACATCGGGCGCCGTGGTCGGTGCGCTTGGAATCACCGCACTGCGCATCGGTCCCGAGATTGCCCCGGGCGTGCCGTGGACGCAGGCATCCGGCGCGGCACCCCTCGCGCTCGCGCTCAAGTCGGGCAATTTCGGTGCCGAGAGTTTCTTCGAAGACGCCTTCGCGATGCTGCCCTGACCCGGCCCAACCGCGGAGCGGCGCCTGTCCGCGGACGACCGTCGGTGCGGCGGCGCCCTTTGCGGTGCGGCCGGGCATCCTCTATGGCCGGGGGCCGAAGCGGTCCGTGGCTGAAGGCACCCGATGGAGACGATCGATTTCGACCGTGAGGCGCTGATCTTCATCCATGTCCCCAAGGCGGCCGGAACCGCGCTGGCGGCGGCCTTGTCGCGCGCCGTCGGGGCGGATCGGACGATCCATCTCAAGCAGGGGAAGATCGAGAACTGGCGCTGGAACCGGTGGGATGAGCGGAGAGAGGAGGCGCTGACCGCAATGCGCCTGGGCTGGGGCGCCGTAACCGGGCGCCACGCCCTGTTGCCAAGCCGGGCGACCCGCGCCGAGGTCGACGGCGCCAGGTTCCTCTACGGTCATATCCGGCTGGATCAGGTGCCCAGGACCCAGCGTCGACCGCGCGTCATCACCGTGCTGCGCGATCCGGTCGACCGTTTCCTGTCGCGCTACTACTACACCTTCGACCGGGATGCGCGGGGCCGGGACGCGGCGCGCAAGCCGTCGCATGATCGCCGGACCGGCGCGGTTCCCGAGACGCCCGAGGCGTTCCTCGACATGATGGCCGCCCGCGGCACGGTGACCTGGCGGAACGGCCAGTGCCGTTTCTTCGACCGCTCGGGCAGCGCGGCGGCCGCGCTGCGCCGTATCGCCGAGGACGATGTGGCCGTCGCCCCGCTGCCCGCGCTGCCGCAGTTCCGCGACACGCTGGCCGCCGCCTTACCCTGCGCGCTGGAGGCAATCGGACAGGTCAATGTCGGCGCGGCCCGGCGCCAGCGTGGCACGGTGACGCCCACGCTGCGCGCCCGCATCGAGGACGTATTCGCCGAGGATGTCACACTCTACCGCATGGCCGAGGCGGCCTTTGCCAAGGGTGGGCCGATGGCGCTGGCCCGCGCCGGCTAAGCCGCCGCGCCACGGGTCAGGCCCCTCCTAGCCCTGCCGCTGCGCCAGCCAGATGCCGCCCAGCACCAGCACCAGCGCGACGGCGTGGTAGCCGAAGAACGGCTGGGCCAGCAGCAGCACGGCCAGGATCGCCGCGAAGACCGGTACGAGGTTGATGTAGACCCCAGCCCGCCCCGGTCCGATCAGGTCGACACCGCGCAGGAAGAAGAGCTGCGCCAGACAGCTCGGGAAGCTCGCGACGTAGGCTGCGACCGCCCAGCCTTGCAGGCTCGGCCAGCGCCCGCCGGTCACGAGCGCCTCGCCGACAGCGAAGGGTAGCGCGGCGATCGCGGCGATTGGGCACATCAGGGTGAAGAAGGCGCGCCCCGGCATCTCGGGCCGGCCGCGCAGCGCCAGCGTATAGAAGGAATAGAGGACGCAGGCGCCCAGCATCAGCGCGTCGCCCGGGTTGATGCCGGTGTCGATCAGGGCGCCGAGATCGGCGCCGGTCGCCACCAGTCCGACGCCGACCATCGTGAGCGCCACGCCCCCCGCCTGTACCGGGCTGACCCGGTCGCCGAAGGCCAGCGCACAGCCGATCAGCACGAAGACCGGCATGGATCCCTGCAGGATGCCGATATTGACCGCCGTGGTACTGAGCGAGGCCGCATAGAACAGCGCATTGAAGCAGGTGAAGCCGAGCGTCGCCATCAGGGCCACGCGCGTCAGCTTGGGCCGCACCACGTTCCAATGCGCCCGCACCTCGTGACCGTAGAGCGGCCAGAGGATCGCGCTGACGGCGACCCACCGGATCAGCGTCAGCGCGAAGGGGTCGATATGGCCCTTGGCGAGCTGGCCGGCGATGGTATTGCCGCCCCAGAACAGCGCCGTCAGCGTCAGCAGCACGGCCGGCTGGTCATAGAGTGCCGGGCGCAGGCCGCGCCTGCGGGCCGGGTCCGCCGGTTGGGTCATCTGGGCATTCCTGGGCACTCCCATCGGGGCCGCACGGTGCGGGTGGCAAGCCTAAGCCCGCGGTCGCATGCGGCTGGTCCCGTCGCCCATCTGTTGTAGCGTGGCGCTGCGGGGCGCAAGCCATCGGTGCCGGAGGAATGGACGCTGAGCGAGCTTGGGAACCAGAGCCAGGCGGCAGCGCCGGTGCAGCAGGCGCTCGTCGGCGGGCTGCCGATGTACGACCTGCCGGGCTGCGATGCGGCCAACGACGCGTTGTGGCATGCCCTCGTCCAAGCGACGGCGCGGCGGGGTATGGAGCTGCCTAAGGCCCGCTCGCGCGGCCCAGATCAGTCGGCGCTCGCGGCAGGCCCTGGCCTGACCCTCGCCCAGATCTGCGGCCTGCCCTTCGCCAAGGCGCCGACGGGCACGCTGCAGCTTGTCGCCACCCCGGTCTACCATGCGCCGGGCTGTGTGGGCGCGGCCTATCGCTCGGTCCTGATCGGACCGGCTGGCAGCACGCTGGCCGAGGCCGCTGCCGGCGTCGCTGCGATCAACGAGCCCGGTTCGCAGTCCGGCCATCTGGCCCTGCGCCGGACGCTCGCCTTGCTTCGGGGGGTCAGACCCGAGCAGGCACTGCTGACGGGGAGCCATCGCGCCTCGGTCCACGCAGTGGCCGCCAAGCAGGCGACGCTTGCCGCCATCGATTGCGTAAGCTGGGCGCTGATCAAGGTTGCGGACCGGTCCGCCGCGGCGGCGGTCGAGGTGCTCGGTGTCAGCCCGGCGGCCCCGGGCCTGCCCCTCGTGACGCGCGCCGATCTGCCGGCGGCCCAGGTGGCGGCACTGCGCGGCGCACTGGTCGAGGTGCTGGCGGATCCGTCACTCGATGCTGTGAGGCGTCAGCTCCACCTCGTCGGTATGGAGCGTGTCGACGAGGCCGCGTATCGCCGCCTTCTGGCGCTGGAGGCGGCAGCGCCAAAGCCCTTGGTTTGACCCGCTGCGCGCCGCGCAGGCCATCGTATTCGGGCATGGCTCAGAAATCGATGGCGATGCCCTTCTTCTCCCAGTCGCCATAGCGGACTGGCTCGGGGCCGTCGCGGCCGCCAAGCTCCTTCGGCATCTCGGTCGCGGCCTCGTTCGCGCGGCGGGCTTCCGCTTCGGCGAGGGCGCGGGCGGCGGCGGCGTCGATGCGCGCCTGCCGTGCCGCGCCTACGGGATCGACCGGTGCTGTCGCCGCGCCGGCATGGACCGCCGTCGCCTCGACAGGATCAGCCTCGCCCGCATCGACAGGTGCCGCTTCCGGCTCGCTCTCGACGCGATCGTCCTTGGGCATGTCGTCGGCGGTCATATATTCCTCCAGCACGCGTCGCCTCGACATAGGGCCGCAGCCACCCCGGCTGCAACGGCTAGGGGCCGCGATGCGTCGTTGTCACGGCGTGGAGGGACCCATGGGATACGCAAAGACGGCCTTTCTTCTGGCGGCGATGACGGCGCTGTTCCTTGGCGCCGGCTTCATGATCGGCGGGCCGACGGGCGCGCTGATCGCGCTGGTCGTGGCGCTGGGGATGAATGCCTGGGCGTGGTGGAACTCGGACAAGATGGTGCTGCGCATGCACAATGCTCGTGCCATCAGCCGCCAGACGGCGCCCGAGCTCTGGCAGATGACCGAGCAGATGTGCCGCCGAGCCGACATGCCGATGCCGGCGCTCTATGTGATCGAGGACGCGCAGCCCAACGCCTTCGCGACCGGCCGCGACCCGGGCAATGCGGCCGTCGCCGTCACCACGGGCCTGATGCAGCGGTTGAGCCGCGAGGAGGTCGCGGGCGTCGTCGCGCATGAGCTGGCGCATATCCAGAACCGCGACACGCTGATCATGACGATCGCGGCGACGATCGGCGGCGCGCTGTCGATGTTGGCGAATTTCGCGTTCTTCTTTGGCTCGACCTCGGACAACCGCAATCCGCTCGGCTTTGTCGGCGTGCTGCTGGCGGCGATTGCGGCACCCTTCGCGGCGATGATCATCCAGTCGATGATCAGCCGGACGCGGGAATACGCGGCCGATCGGGCCGGTGGCGAGATCTGCGGCAACCCGCTGTGGCTCGCCTCGGCCCTGGCCAAGATCGCGGGCGGCGCGCGCCCCGAGATGGAGAGTGCCGAGCGCAATCCGGCGACCGCGCATATGTTCATCATGAACCCGCTGACGCGGCGCGGCATCGACAACCTGTTCTCGACCCATCCTGACCCGGCGCGACGGATCGAGGCGCTGAAGCGCCAGGCGGCCGAGGCGGGCCAGGGTGCGGGCCAGGGTGCGGGCCAGGGTGCGGGCCAGGGTGCGGGCCAGGGTGCGGGCCAGGGTGCTGGACAGGGCGTGGGGCCGATGGGCGGCTTCTCGGCGCCGGCGGAACCGGCCCCGGTGCGCAGGGCCGCGACGCGCATCCCGCTGACGGCGGGTCGACGCGGGCGCAGTGGCCCCTGGTCGTGATGGCCGCGATCCAGGGCGCGGCTGGATGACGACGACCTCGCGCCCGGCCGGCCCGCGCCGAAGCCGGGATCGCCGCCGCGACCGGGGTCCGGGGACGGCGTCCGAGGCACGGGGTCTCGCCGCACGCCGCGGCGGCGATGCTCGGTCGGCAACTGGGCGCGAGAATAGTCTCGGCCACCTCGTTGCGCGCTCGTTGCGTGGCCACCTCAGCGGCTGCGCGGCCGCGCACGCTC
>JBCCSW010000154.1:0-9165 GCA_039199465.1 Pseudomonadota bacterium | reverse complement strand
GCCCTGCGCGGATCGTTGAGGGCGCCGCCGTGCCGCACGGCGATCGCCCCTCCCGCCCCGGCCTGTTGATGGCGTTTCTCAAGGATCGCTTCGACGGGCGCGGCGGCCCGCCCGGCACGTCGGTCAGTGGGTCAGAAACTCCAGCAACGCCACGCGGCCGTCGCGGTTGGCGTCGGCCTCGGCCATCTCGATGCGGATCTCGGCCAGGATGTCGTCACGCTCGCCACAGGCCTCCAAGGCGCCGACGGGGTCCTCCGCCTCGACCAGGGCGCGGCAGGCGGCGGGGACCGCCGCGCCGTCCTCGATCATCTCGAAGGCGCGGAACAGGGCCATCTCCTCGGCGGTGACGAAGCCGTTCTCGTTCAGATCATGCTCGATGAAGACGGCGGCCCGCTCGCGCAGCATGTAGGCCTCAAGCTCCTCATAGGTGATCACGGCGTTCCCGTCGCTGTCGTGACGCGCGATTTCCAGCTCGGCTTCCTCGAGCGCCGTACAGGGCTCGTCGGTCGTGGCGCAGTCGGGTTCGGGCTCGAACTCCTCCTCCAGCTCGAGGAAGCGGGCGAGTTCGGCCGATGTCACCTCGCCATCGGCATTGGCGTCGAGTTGGGCGAAGATCACGCGGAAATGGCTGGATGCCGTGGCGGTGGTCTGCGCGCTCAGCGCATAGACGATGCCGAGGGCTGCGATCGGCAGCGAGAGGACGGCGGCTTTCACGATGCCGCTGCGGCTGGGCAAGATCATCTTGGGTTCTCCGGTCGGGGTTGCGGATGTGCCGCCAACGCCGCTCGGCCGGTCGATCAGAGCCCTGACCAGATCGCTCATCGAGCGCCCCTCGTCCCGGGCACGGGCGGCAAGGGCCGCCTTCAGCTCGGGCGAGACGCGGATCTCGATGCTCTCGGTCTTCTTCGACATGGCACAAAGACTAGCAGGTCGGCGCGGTCGGCTCCACGACCTGTGGGCGTATTCGCATGGGCCAAACACCCCGTTTCGCGCCCCGACAGCCCGCTTTCGTGTCCCGACGGCGCGCATCGTCGATGTCCGGACAACGCGATAACGGTCGGGGCGAGGTCTGCCGTTCAGTCCGCCTTGGTCGGGGCATCGCTGCCGGTGTCATCGCTACCGCAGCCGGGGCCAACGGTTTGCAGCGAGGTCGAAAACCGCAGCTTGCCGAAGAACCTGCAGCCAACGAAGCGCTGGGTGCGCGCGGCCGCACGGCACAGTACCGCCTAGGCAGAGCGACACCACCTGCCCCGCAAGGGCCCAGCTTGTGCTCGGCGCCTTACCGACACCCCGCAGCGGCTGGGCACCCGGTCAGTCGACGAAGGCGCGCTCGACCACGAACTCGGCGGGCTTCGAGTTCGCGCCCTCGGTCAGGCCGCGGGCCTCCAGCAGCGCCTTCAGGTCCTTCAGGAAGTCCATCGAGCCGCAGATCATGCCGCGGTCCGTCACGGGATCCAGGGGCGGCAGCCCGAGATCATCGAACAGCTTCCCGCTCTCGATGTTGTCGGTGATGCGGCCCATATGCGCCGATGTCTCGCGGGTGGTCGTGGCGTAGTGGACGAGCTTGGCGCTCGCCTCCTCGCCGACCAGGGGATCGGCCTTGGTGGTGGCGACCAGTTCCTTGCCGTAATCGAGCTCCGCGACCTCGCGGCAGGTGTGGCAGAGGATGACCTCCTCGAACTTCTCATAGGTCTCCGGGTCGCGGATGATCGAGGCGAAGGGCGCGATGCCGGTGCCGGTCGAGAACAGGTAGAGCCGCTTGCCGGGGACCAGCGCGTCGTTGACCAGCGTGCCGACCGGCTTCTTCTTCATGAGCACGGTATCGCCGTCGACGATCTTCTGCAGATGCTCGGTCAGCGGACCGCCGGGCACCTTGATCGAGAAGAACTCCAACTGCTCGTCCCAGGACGGCGAGGCGATGGAGTAGGCGCGGAACACCGGCTTCTCAGCATTGGGCAGGCCGATCATCACGAACTCGCCCGAGCGGAAACGGAAGGTCCCGGGGCGCGTGATGCGGAACTTGAACAGGCGGTCGGTGTAGTGCTTCACCTCGGTCACGGTCTCGGCGAAGACGCCGGCGGGGATCGGGAAGTCCGCCTTCGGCACCTCGGCAGCGTCAGCCGTCATTTCCACACCTCGTGTCGGTTCAATATGTGATATCACGCGCGGCTGCGGAGATATGATGGATGGCTGCCGCTGACAAGCGCGGCTGGCTGGCTGGCAACGCCCGGATGCCGGACGCGGCTACACAGATCCTCAATCATCGCACTGCAACACTCGCAGGCGGAAGGCACGAAGGCCACACCGACCATCCGGCAGGTGGCATCTGCAGACCTTGGTGGTTGGCAGTCAAATCGTCCGGCGCTACCTGCGCCCGATGGTCCGGGATCGTCCCGGATGGGGGGCATGATCCAGGTGAGCTGGGACACGCGCATCGCGATGATGACGGCCGAGACGGGATCGGAGGGTGATACCGATCACCGCGCCGACGCCGTCTCGTCTCAGCCGGCATCGTCGATGCCTCGGGCCGTCTCCGGTGCTGCATCTGCCGCGCGATCCGTGGCTGAGCGGGAGGCAGCGGAGCTGGAGGCGGCGGCGCGGGGCGCGACATCGATCGCCACTGACACCGACACCGACACCGACGCGCCCGCCGAAGTCGTCCCGGATAAAGCAAAGGCCGGGCCGCAATCGAGCACGCGCGACCCCCGAGCGGCCAAGCGCAAGCGCCGGCGCAAGCGGCGCTGGCTGCGCCCGCTCGACACTCCGCGCAAGCGCCTCAATGCTTGGGCCAACATGCTGCTTGTCGACCACGGCATCTTCCGCGCGCTCTATTCCAACACCTGGGTCGTCTCGCCGCGGATGTGGCGCTCGGCCCAGCCGCTGCCGCGTCATATCCGCCGCTTCGCCCGGGCCGGCGGGCGCACCGTGGTGTCGCTGCGCGGCGGCTTTCAGTTCGGTTCGCTGCCGCTGGAGACCGAGGCATGCGCGGCCGAGGGGCTCGACTTCCAGACCATCGTGCTCCGCTCGCGCGGCCTGCCAAAGCGTGAGGAGCTGCTGGCCATCCTCGACCGGCTCGACGCGATCGCGACGCCGGCGCTCTTCCACTGCAAATCGGGTGCCGACCGGGCCGGCTTCATGTCGGCGATCTGGCTGCTCTATCGGGAAGGCGCCGGGATCGATGCCGCCCGCGCTCAGCTTTCGATCCGCTATGGCCATTTCCGCCGGTCGAAAACTGGCGTACTGGACGCCTTCATCGAGTCGTACGCGGCCGATGGCGGTCCGACGGCGATGCCACTCCGGCGCTGGGTGGAAACCCGCTATGATCCTGAAGCGATCCGTGCGGCGTTCCGACCTGCGGGGCTGGCGAGCCTGATCGCAGACGGCATATTGCAACGCGAATAGCGGATGATGGAGGCGGGGATGACGGTCCAGGGCACAATGACGACCACGACGGGTCCAAGCCTTGCCCACGGCCGCCACTTCCTTTCGATCCCTGGCCCATCGGTGATGCCCGACCGCGTGCTGGCCGCAATGGGCCGCGCGATGCCCAACATCTACGAAGGCGAGCTGGTCGCCATGTCGGAGCGGATGCTGGCGCGCCTGCCCGAGGTCGCGCGCACCGCGGGCCGGGCGTTCTGTGCGGTCTCCAACGGCCACGGGGCCTGGGAGATGGCGCTGACCAACACGCTCAGCCGCGGCGACAAGGTGCTGGTGCTGGAGAGCGGCCGCTTCGCCATCGGCTGGGGCGAGATCGGCAAGGTGATGGGGCTGCAGGTCGAGGTGCTGAACGCGCCGGAACGGCGCGCCGTCGATCCCGCCGCGGTCGAGGCGCGGCTGCGCGATGACCACGCGCACGAGATCCGCGCCGTGCTTGTCGTGCAGGTCGACACCGCATCCTCGGTCTGGAACGACATCGCGGCGATCCGCAAGGCGATCGACGCGGCCGGCCACCCCGCGCTCTACATGGTCGACTGCATCGCCTGCCTCGGCTGCATCGAGTACCGGATGGACGAGTGGGGCGTCGACGTCACCGTCGCCGGCTCGCAGAAGGGCCTGATGACGCCACCGGGGCTGGGCTTCACCTGGGCCGGCCCGCGGGCTTGGGAGGCGCACCAGTCCGCCGATCTGCGGACCGGCTATTGGGACTGGACCGCGCGGAGCCAGGACGGGCGGCACTATCTGCGATACTGCGGGACGCCGCCGGTCAGCCACATCTTCGCGCTGAGCGAGGCCCTGGCGATGCTGGAGGAGGAGGGGGCCGAGAATGTCTGGGCCCGCCACCGCGTGCTTGCCGATGCCGCGCGTGCGGCGGTCGCGGCTTGGGCGGCGCCGGGTGGCATCGAGTTCAACGTGACCGAGAACGGCGAGCGTTCAAACGTGGTGACCACCGTGCTGACGGGCGGTATCGACGGCGAGCGGCTACGACGGATCGCCGAGGAGCGCGCCGGTCTGACGCTGGGCGTCGGCCTCGGCGCGTTCGAGGGGCGCGCCTTCCGGATCGGCCATATGGGCCATCTGAACCCGCCGATGCTGCTGGGCACGCTCGGCACGATCGAGGCGGTGCTGCTGGCGATGGATGCGCCGATCGGGGGCTCGGGCGTTGCAGCAGCCGCGACCACCATAGCCGCCTCGCTGGGTGCCGAGCGGGTCCCGGCCGCAACACTGCAGGGCTTCGACCCCTAGGACGCGCCAGCGGCCGTTCGCGGCCCCAAGGCGGTACTGAGCGGGCGACAGTGACGGCGGCGGTCGATCACCGAAGTCACCGCGGCACCTATCACGCGTATGATCACTCAGACCATCGCCGTGGTGATCGCCCAATGGCGCGCCACAGTCCGAGTTGGGCGGCTCAGCGTCTCATCCATGCCTGCGGCGGTCGGCGCGTCTGCAATCGAACCGGTGTGAGATCGGATCTCGCCTGCAGCGCCTGCTGGCGACCCGCCTAGCGAAGCACCATGCTCATCGCTTGCGTCAGTTGACCCGCAGACGGGCGAGGCCGATGCAGGCCAGGGCGGCTGTCAGGTAGAGCACGGCGGCCAGCGGGCCGTCGCCGGGAATACCGGGGCTGGGCCTGCCGAGCGTTGCCCGGAAGTCGTCGCCCCGTGCGGTGGCGGCGAGGGCGACATCGGCGCTGATCACGGTGGTCGGCAGATCTCGGACCAGGGTCGCGGCCGCACCTGGCACGCAGCCGAGACAGGCCGCATCGGCCGCCACGGCGGCGGCCAACGGGACGGTGGCGGCCGCCGCAGGTCGCGTTGTGTCGATGCCCGGCATGCCGATGCCCAGCGCAAAGACCGACAGCGCCACGGCAGGTAGGACTGGCCGGACGGCGGTGGCGCTGCGACGACGCGAACAGGCTGCGTTGATCATGACCCTTCCCCCAAACGGCCCAAGCTGACCGACCGAAGGATGCGGCGATCGGGTGAACGCCGGCTTGATGGACGTGGTTAAGCGATCAGGCGGCCGCGGGCTCAGCCCTCGATCTCGGGCCCTTGCCGCAGCTTCTTGACCGTCGCCCGGGCCTTCTTCCGGTCGAGCCTGCGGTGCTTGGAGGCAAGGGTCGGCCGCGTCGCGATCCGCCGCTTGGGCACGACGGCGGCGGCACGGATCAGGCTGACGAGGCGGGCCACCGCGTCCTCGCGATTGCGCGCCTGGCTGCGGTGGGTGTCTGCGGTGATCAGCACGGCGCCGTCATCGGTCCATCGTCGCCCCGCCAGGCGCTTCAGGCGCGCCTTCACGGATGGCGTCAGTGCTGGGGAGCGCGCCGCCTCGAAACGCAGTCTAACCGCCGTCTCGACCTTGTTGACGTTCTGTCCGCCGGGACCGGAGGCGCGCGCGAAGCTCTCGCTGACTTCCCAGTCGGCGATCGAGATCTCGTCGTTCACCCGGATCGGCATCTGGATCGTTGCTCTCGCCCGACTGCCGCCCCGACGACCGCGGGCTCAGGCGGCCGCGTTGCGCTCGGCGACGGCGCGCACGAAGCTCCGATACGGCACCAGCGCCGCAGCCGCGATCGCCAGCTTCACCAGGAAGTCGCCGACGGCCAGATTGACCCACAACGCGACCTCGGGTCCGGCAGAGAGCAGCGGCACCGGGGCGGTCGCCCAGTCGGCATCCTCGCCGAGGAACGCGAAGGCCGGCGCGAAGGCCAGCGAGAAGAACAGCGCCGTGTCGAGCGCGGAGGCCAATACGGACGAAGCGGCGGGCGCCTGCCACCAGGCCCGGGCGCGCAGCCGGTCGAAGATGGCGACGTCCAACAGCTGGGCCAGCAGGAACGCAGTGCCGGAGGCGATCGCGATGCGGGTGCCGGCCAGCCAGGCCGACAGCACGATGCCGACGACGAAACCCGCGATCACCACCCGGCGCGCTGCCGCAGGGCCCATCAGCCTGTTGGAGAGATCGGTGACCAGAAAGGCCAGCGGATAGGTGAAGGCACCCCAGGTCAGCAGATCGTTGATCGGCACCTGCACCAGCAGATTCGATGCGGCGACGACCACCGCCATGGCGGCGGCACCGACGGCCAGCCCCTTTATGCTCGCGCCGTCCCCGCCTGCGGCTCCCGCCGACCCATGGTCTGCCATCTGTCGTCTCCCGAACACTGCCGCGGCGCAGCATGTCACCGATGCGCGCGGGCTACCCGTTCTGCCATGTCCGAACAAGGGCTTGCGATACGAAACGCATGCCCGACGCGCGGAACGGTCAGGCGACGGCGCGGTGGGGACTATCCTGTGGATACTTCCGTGGATGAAAGCCGCCCGTCACCGCGTTCTCGGCCCCCAGGCGGCCCGGAGGCTGCGGTAAGACCTTGTTTCCGAACGGTCGAAAACCGCTCTTTCCTGGCCTCATCCGTTAATGCATCCATCCGAATAGTTCCTTATTGCAACCGTCTTTCATGCCTTATCGATCGGCGTCCGATGCGCGTCGCTTTAGAGGCGGTTTGCGTCGATATATTGATGCGTCACGCATACTTGCGAGCACAGGCCGAATCGGCGCTTTTATCATGAGAAATCAACGCCCTGGCGGTGTCATTAAAGGTGGTTTCCGGGCGGAGGGCGGTCTGTTCGTGATCACGGCATGGTTCAGCCCAAAATATTCGCACCACTTACCATTTTAGAAATGCTTTCCACGATTAATCTTGATTGACGTGTCAGGCACCCTCGATTGGCGCGACGACTGGGCGACAACTTCGTGACGGCCGCTGCGGCGGCGTTGTGGAAAAACGCAATTCGACGTCCGGCTGTGCTTGTCGAAAACTCGCGATATGTGGCGCCGGGGACACCGGGCTGGCGGTTGGTCGCCCACCTGTCCTGGGGCGATGGAGGCACCTTACGCAGCGCCAACGAGGGCTCGGAACGGGCCTCGAGCACCGTCGGAACAGGGCTCGACGAGGCCATGAAAGCACGTCGCTGGGGCGCCCAAACCGTGACGGCATGGGTGTGAGACGGCGCGACATGGGAGCCCTTGGACCGAGCCTCCGAATCGAAATAGAACATTACCGGAACAACATGATCTGGCCCCGTTTGCATGACCCACGCCGACAGTCCACAACCGACGCCGCCCGGCATCGCCGCCCTGTCGACCGGGCGCGTGCACGAGGCGACCGGTCCCGGCAGGCGGACCTTCGCCGCGGCCATCGCTGGCGAGGGGTCGGGGCCGGTGCTTTGGATCATGGACGCGCGGATCCGCGATGCACTGTATCCCGCCGGCCTCGCGCCGTTGCTTGACCCCGCACGGCTGGTGATCGCGCGGCCCACGGGTCCGCTCGCCAGCCTCCAGGTCGCCGAGGAGGCGCTGCGCTCCGGCGCGGTGCCGATGGTCGTGACCGAACTGGAGGCCGCGCCCGACCTGACCGAGAGCCGCCGGCTGCAGCTGGCGGCGGGCACCGGTGGCGGGCGCGGCCTCTGTCTGGTGCCCGAGGGGCGGCTTGCCACCAACGCGGCCGAGACGCGGTGGTACTGCAGCCCGATGCATGGCGGCATGCACGGTGCGCGGCATGGCGGGCGCGATGCTCGTCTCGGCGGTGTTGCAGAGGGAACCTTGCCGCGACGCGCCAGCGAGACGCAGGCATCGCTCGGCGCGCTGCAGCACTGGGAGCTTCTGAAGAACAAGCGCGGCCCGCTGGCGGCCTGGCAGGTCACGCTGTCGACACCGTCCGCTGCGCGGCTGGATCGCGGCGCGTGGCATCGCCCGATCGGGGCGGTTGCCGCGACCGCACCGCAACGCGCCCGGGCATGACGGTCACCGGCGGGCCGACGACAGGTGGCACCACGGATCGGGGCACAGGCCGCCCGCAGTCGGGGGCGGGACCGGGCGGGTGTCTTCCGGATCAGCCGGCGCGGGCGCGGCCTGTGGCACGCGCCGAGGCGCAGGGGCCGGCGCCGCACCAAGTGTCCTCCGCGCCGCGACCGGCCCCGTCGTCGCAGCCGCTGTCATCCGCCCGCAGGCAGACCATCTTTCCGCCGGCAAGCGCGGCTGCGGTGTCGAGGATGTCTGGGTCGGGGATGTCTGGGTCGGGGATGTCTGGGGACAAATGCGAAGGTCGGGAAAGTCAGGCGACCCGACACGCCCCGCCGCGTGCGGCCCCAACGGCCCGAGCGCGTCACGGCGTCCAAGGACCACCAGCGCCACGGCAAAGCACCGTCGCAACGGCAACGCCCACGCAGCCAAGGCGCGCCGACGCTGCCGGCCAAGGCACCCTTAAGGACGGCGTTGCGGCTTCGCAGGTGGAGAAGCGCAAAGCGTCGATGCCGCGTCGCCTGATCGTCGCCGCCCTGCCCCATCTCGCCGCCGAGCATGCGCTGCGCCGCGACGGGCTGACGGGCCTGACCGAGCCGTTCGCGCTGGTCCATGCGGCCGCCGGTACGCTGCGCATCGCCTCGACCAATGCGGCGGCTGCGGCGCTCGGCATCGCGCCGGGCATGGGGCTGGCGGATGCGCGCGCGCTGGTGCCGCGCCTCGTCACCCGCACGGCCGAGCCCGAACGCATCGCCGCCTTCTGGCAGGCGCTGGAGCGCTGGGCGCTGCGCTTCTCGCCGATCATCGGCCGCGACGCCGGGCTGGTGCCGCTGCCAAGCGCGCGCCCCGCCGCCGTCGCCGATACCCGCCGTCCGGTCGACCGACGCCGCGCGGCACAGGCCCGCGCCCGAACCGGCCGCGACGGTGCCACCG
>JBCCSW010000153.1:0-9241 GCA_039199465.1 Pseudomonadota bacterium | reverse complement strand
TGGCTGAACCAAGCGGCGCTGCGCGCGCTCGGCATCGACAGTCATTTCTACGAGCCCTTCGTTTCGGGCCGGCTGGAGCGCGACGATGACGGCAACCCGACCGGGCTGGCGCTGGCGCGCCCGAACGCTCAGCCGCTCTATGCGCTGCTAGACATGGCGCCGAAGCTGGATTTCGAGAGCCAGATCCTGTCGACCAAGCACTATTTCCGGGCGCTGAACGGGCTTGGCCTTACCTCGGCGCTGGATTGTGCGGGCGGGTTCCTGAACTACCCCGACGACTATGGCGTGATCACCGAGTTGAACCGCCGCGGCGAGCAGACCGTGCGCATCGGCTATCAGCTGTTCGCCCAGCGTCCGCTGTTCGAGCTGGAGGACTTCAAGCGCTGGCACGACATCGTCAAACCCGACCAGGGCGACGCGTATCTCAAATGCGTGGGCGCGGGCGAGATGCTGGTCGCCTCGGCCTACGACTTCGAGGATTTCTCCTATCCTCGACCCGAGCTGCCGAAGCGCATGGAGGGCGATCTGCGCCCGGTCCTGGAGTTCCTGCTGGAGAACCGCTGGCCGATCCGCTTCCACTGCACCTATGAGGAGAGCGCGCACCGCCTTCTGACGGTGCTTGAGGAGGTCGGCCGCGACAAGGGCCTGGACGAGCTCAACTGGATCTTCGACCACGGCGAGACGGTATCCGAGGCGACCATGGAGCGGGTCGCGCGCCTCGGCGGCGGCATCTCGTACCAGAACCGGATCGCCTTCCAGGCCACCGCCTATGCCGGGCGCTATGGCGAGGATGCGCTGCGCGAGGTGATGCCGGTCACCAAGATGATGGCCTCGGGCGTGCCGCTTGCGGCGGGCACGGATGCGACGCGTGTGTCGTCCTACAATCCCTGGCTGGCGATCCACTGGGCGGTCTCGGGCAAGGGGCGCGGCGGCGATGTGATCTGGGCGGCCGACAACCGCCTCAGCCGCGAGCAGGCGCTGCGGCACTGGACGGCCGCCGGTGCCTGGTTCAGCCGCGAGCAGGGCCTTAAAGGCCAGCTGATGCCCGGACAGTTCGCGGATCTGGCCGTGCTGGACCGCGACTATTTCCAGGTGGCCGAGGACGAGATCGCCGACATCACGGCCGATCTGACGCTGACCGGCGGCGCGATCGTCCATGCCAAGGGCGCCTTCGCGGCCCACGCGCCCGAGCCGTTGGGTGAGCTGCCAGACTGGTCGCCCGTGCCGGTCTTCGGCGCACCCGGCTTCCCCGTGGCCGCGTGAGGGAGGGCGCGATGGATTGGAAACCCTATGCCGTCTCGCTCGCCATCGGCCTTGCGGTCGGCGGGCTCTATGCCCTGCTCAACACCCGCTCGCCCGCACCACCGGTGATCGCGCTGCTCGGCCTGCTGGGCATGCTGCTGGGCGAGACGGTCGTGTCCTGGGCCAAGAACCGGATGAGCGCCGAGGTTGCTGCCGCGCATTGCCTCCACGCCAAGACCTTTGTCGAGACGCAGCCTGCGGCCCGGGCTCGCGGCTGTGCCGGCGACAGCAGGGAGACCACGTGATGATCCGCACTGCGCTCACGACCCTCGCCATTGCCTTGGCGGCGATCCCGGTGGCCGGCGCCCAGACCTTGGTGTTCGAGGGGATCGTCGAGGCCTCGGACCAGGCCGTGCTGTCGACCCGGCTCGACGGCGTGGTGGCGGAGGTCCTGTTCGAGGGCGGCGAGCGCGTCACGGCCGGCCAGCCGCTGATCCGCCTGGACCCGGTCGATGCCCGGCTTCAGCTGGCAGTGGCCGAGGCCGAGCTCGCCCGCGCCGAGGCCGAGCTTGCCGGCGCGACCCGCAACGCCAACCGGCAGGAGGCGCTGAACGAGCGCGGCATCGCCGCCGATGCCGTCGTCGGCCCAGCCCGAACTCGCCGCGCTGCGGCCGAAGCGGCGCTGCAGCTCGCCCAGGCGGAGCGCGACCGCGCCGCGCTTGATCTGGAGCGGGCGGTCATCCGCGCGCCGATAGACGGTTTCGTCTCCGCGCCCGCGGTGGTCGTCGGGCAGTTCATCGAAGCCGAGGCCGGCCCGCCGCTGGCCTCGGTCGTCGCGCTGGACGAGGTCACGGTCGCCTATCGCGCGCCCTATGCCGAGCGGCTGTCCGTGCTGGCTGCGACCGGTGCCGAGACCGTCGATGCGCTGCTGGCCATGATCCGGCTCAGCCTGATCCTGCCCGGCGGTCAGGCCTTCGGCGGCACCGCGACGCCGCGCATGGCAAGCCCCGTGGTGGACCCCGAGACCGGCACCGTCACCGTCTGGGCCCGGTTCGACAATGCCGACGGACTGCTGCGCCCCGGCATGCAGGTCACGGTGCAGTCGCGCATCATCGGAGAGACGCAATGACGATCACGATCCAGCGCGAGGTCAACGGCTCGAAGGGCCGCTACGCCGCCACGGTCGAGGGGATCGAGGGCATAGCCGAGACCACCTATTCGATCGCCAGCCCCACCCTGGTGATCGCCGACCATACCGGCGTGCCCGACAGCATGCGCGGTCAGGGCGTCGCGCGGGCGCTGGCCGAGCGCTTCATCGCCGATGCGCGAGCAGAGGGCTTCAAGATCATGCCGCTCTGCCCGTTCATCAACGCCGAGCGCAAGAAGCACCCCGAATGGTCGGAGGTCTTCACATGAGCGACGCCGCGACGCTCGTGCGCGCGCCGGCCGGGCCGATGGCCCCGTTCCGCCACCGTGCCTTTACCCTGCTGTGGATCGCCACGGTCGCCTCGAACATCGGCACTTGGATGCATGATGTCGGCGCAGGCTGGCTGATGACCGAGCTCGCGCCCTCGCCGATGATGGTGGCGGCCGTGCAGGCGGCGACGACGCTGCCGATCTTCCTGTTTGCGCTGATCGCGGGCGCCGTGGCCGATATCGTCGACCGGCGCCAGCTGCTGATCTGGGTCAACGCCGTCATGGGCGTCGCGGCGCTCATGATGGCGGCGCTGGTGCATCTGGGCGCGATGACGCCGGTGCTGCTGCTCGTCTTCACCTTCGTGTTCGGTACCGGCACGGCCTTCATCGCGCCGGCCTGGCAGGCGATCGTGCCGAAGCTGGTGCCGCGCGAGGATCTGTCGGCGGCCATCGCGCTCAATTCGATGGGCATCAATGTCAGTCGCGCCATCGGGCCCGCGCTGGCCGGCTTCCTGATCGTAGCCGCCGGCATCGCCGTGCCCTTCCTGGTCAACGCCATCAGCGTAATCGGCATCATCGCTGCGTTGGTCTGGTGGCGCCCCGAGGCGGTCGCGCCCGCCGCCCGGCCGCCCGAGCGGGTCGGCGGCGCGATCCTGGCGGGCCTGCGCTATGCCGCCAACAGCCCGGCACTGAAGGCGACGCTGATGCGCGCCGTGGCGTTCTTTCTGTTCGCCAGCGCCTTCTGGGCGATGCTGCCGCTGATAGCGCGCGAGGTGCTGTCGGGCGGGCCCACGCTCTATGGCCTGTTGCTGGCGGCGGTTGGCGCCGGCGCGGTCGGCGGCGCGCTGGTATTGCCGCAGATCAAGGCGCGTTTGGGCGCCGACGGCACCGTGGCGGCGGGCACGCTCGGCACGGCCCTGACGATGGTGATCATGGCCCTGGTGCCGAGCCAGGCCGCGGCGGTCGCGGCGGCGGCGCTGGCGGGCCTGTCATGGATCGCCGTTCTCTCCAGCCTCAACGTCTCGGCCCAGACGGCGCTGCCGGACTGGGTGCGTGCGCGTGGGCTGTCGGTCTTCCTGACCGTGTTCTTCGGGTCGATGTCGATCGGCAGCCTGGCCTGGGGACAGGTCGCCTCGGTCTGGGGGCTCGAGGTGACGCTGATCGCGGCGGCGCTGGGCGCTGCCGTGCTGGTGCCGCTGACCCGGCAGGCGCGACTGCAGATGGGGGCGTCGCAGGATCTCTCGCCCTCGATGCACTGGCCCGAGCCGGTGCTGGTCGGCGACATGCCGCCCGACGGTCCCGTGATGATCCAGATCGCCTATGACGTTGCACCTGGGCGAGAGCGCGCGTTCACCGCCGCGCTGAGGACGCTGGCCGCCAGCAGGCGCCGGGGCGGCGGCTATCAGTGGTCGCTGATGCGCGACGCAGCCGGCGAGGACCGCTTTGTCGAGACCTGGTGGGAGGCGTCCTGGCTAGACCACCAGCGACAGCACCGCCGCGTCAGCCGCGACGATCAGAAGCTGCAGGACGAGATCCGCGGCCTGCTGAAGACCGATACCGAGCCGGTCGTGCGCCATTTCGTGACGGCGCCCGACGAGGCCTGAGGGATAGTTGAGCAGTCTCGCCGATACCGGCGGGCCGGAACTGGCTGTCGGATCGCGAGGCTATGCTTCGACCGCTGGTGGGATCGCCGGCGCCATCGACCGGGTTTAGCGCGAGGCCTCCTGACGCGGACGGGAACAGGCCGGGCGGGCGGCCTCGACCGACAGGGCGAGTAGTGCCGCGCAGGCATCTGCCTGGCGGTCGACGGCACGATCCAGCACCGCCTCGCGCACCGCGCCGGGCGCGAGCCCTGGGCGCACCTCGCGCAGGAGCGCGACAAGGCCCGACACATGCGCCGTTGCGACCGAGCGGCCGGACACGAAGTCGAACCCGCCCCCCGGTGCCGTGGTCAGCACATCAAGCGCAGGCGCCACCAGCGGCGGGCCGTCGATCGCGGGATCCTCGGCCGTGCCGACCGGCAGCACGCCGTCTACCGAGCCCGGAAACGCCATGTCGCTGGCCTCGCTCCAGGCGGCGACGACGACGATATCCTGCGCCAGCGCGGCCTTGACCAGATCTTCCAGCAGTGGATCGGACGGACCGCCCAGGCTGAGATTGATCACGTCTACTTCTTGCGCGATGGCGAGGTTCAGCGCCCGTGCCAGCGAAAAGCTGGAACAGCGGCCCTGCGCGCCGGGCTCGTCCTCCCAGCAGGCTCTGAGGCCGAGCAGACGTGCATCCGGCGCCACGCCCGTGACGCCGCTCCCGCTCTCCGCCTCCGCGCCGATCACGCCGGCCAGCGCCGTGGCGTGCCGTTCGGCCGGTATCTCCTCCTCCCGACCGACGAGGTCGTGGACCCGCCGGACGCTTCGCCTGAGCTCGGGGTGCTCGGGGTCGGGGCCTGTGTCTATGATCGCAACCTCGACATTGCGCCCGGTGGCAACGTTGTGGGCCTCGGGGATCGCCATGGCAGACAGGCTGGACTGCAGGGCAACCAGATCCTCGCCGTCGGCCTGCGGCGCCCGTGCCAGCGTCGAGAAGCGCTGCATCGGCTGCGCGCTGCGCACGCGCGGGTCGCTCGCCAGCGCGGTGAGCGCGGCCTCCCGGTTCGTGCCGTCGTCCAGGCGGAACACGAAGCAATGCACGTCGATCGACAACAGCGGCCATTCGGCGACCAGTTCGATGCCATGCGCACTCGTAAGCTCTGCCGCGAGGCGGTCGCGCAACTCGCTGCCTGCGCCGTGGATCGTCACGATGATATGCCGCGTATCCGATGTCTGCCGCGCATCCACCAGCAGCCAGGGCGGGTCGGCAGACGTCGAGTCTTGCCCCGGCGCCGTGGCGCAGGCTGCGAGCAATAGCAGAAGACCCGTGAGGAGGATCCGCGTCATTCCTGCGTCCTTATGGTGACGAACCTGAAAGCCTCATCCTCGGCCAATGCCGCCGCCGCGCCTTCCAGCGCGGCAACCGATGGACCCGTCATCGTGTAGACGCCGCTGGACGAGGGTCCATCGGCGATCACCAAGCCATGCATTTCCGCACGCGCACGCACCGTGTCGATCGTGACGCCCTCGGCGACCATGACCCGTACCGACGGCCCCTCGACCGTCGAGGGCGTGGTCAGCGTCACGAAGCCGGGCCCGGCGGCGGTCCCGCTCGGGTCCACCTCGCCGGTCGGTTGCCACCATATCACGCCTGCGATCATCGCCGCCAGCAGCGTGACGGCACCCGCGCCCAGGCCGCGAGTGCTGAAAGCCCGCGTGATCAGGTTGCGGGGGCGCAGGCGCGTGACGGTCGCCGATGCGCCACGCCCCTCGGCTGGACGGATCGGGGCGCCGCCGCCGACCGGGCCGGCCACGGCCTCGGCGCGGTCGTCGGCGATAGCGCCTTCGACATCGTCTGCACCGTCATCCTCGTCCTCGCCGACCCGTGCAGCGATGGCTGACCAGCTCGCCCGCGCGTCGATCTCGTCGATGCTCTCCTCGGCAACGACTTCGGCGATCTGGCGCTCCAGTCGAAGTTCGGCCGCGCAGACTTCGCAGACCGCGACCTGAGCCTCGACCTCGGCGCGCTCTGCCTCGGACAGCGTGCCATTGACGTACCAGGGCAGCATCTCCAGGACTGCCAAGCTGGCAGCGCTCAGCCCCTCGGTCGCCGTATGCTTGCCATGTCCTTGATCGCTCATGGTGCTGCTCCCGCTAACAACTCCCTCAGACGTGATCGGGCATGGAACATCCGCGATTTCACGGTGCCCTCGGGCAGGCCGGTAATCGCCGCGATCTCGCTCAATCGGTACCCGAAATGGTGCGTCAGCACCACGGTTGCGCGCTGGGCGACGGGCAGCTGCTCAAGGGCTGATGCGATATCGCGGGACAGAAACGCCGCCTCCACCATCTGGGTGCCCGTGTGGGGTGCGGCGATGGTCTCGTCGACCTCATCATGGCCTTCGTGCCGGGCCACGCGGCGAAGCGCGCGCAGCGTCGTGCGATAGGCGATGCCGAACACCCAGGTGGAGACCCGGGCATCGCCCCGGAACGACCCTGCCTGGCGCCAGACGGTCACCATCGTGTCGTTGGCGGCCTCGTCCGCCAGATCCGACCGGCGCACCAGACGCAGGGCGAAGCTGTGCACCCTGCTGTGATATCGCCGATGTAGGCGGTGGAAGGCGCGCATATCGCCTTCCGCGACCGCCGCGAGCAGCGCCGCGTCCGTCTGCTCGTCTTTTCCGGCACCCGTCGCCACCATCGTCAATGCCCGGCCCATGCCGCCCTCCGCCCTGGTTCTGATACTGTGTGCAAGGCGGGGCCGGAAAGGTTCACGACTGCGTATGGAAAAAATTCTCGTGGCCGCGGGATCGGCCTGTTCGGCATTGAGTGGCGCGGTCTTCTATCGTCGCGCCGGCGACCTGGAAGCGACCCTCCCAACGCGCTCGATGGCATGTATCTTGCTGCCAAGTCGCAGAGGGAGCGGCGATCGAAGTACGATTACGCCGCACCATCGCGGTATCCAGTCGACAGGCCGAGCGGAGGAACACCCATGCAGAAAACGCAGTCCGATGGGGCCGCGGCCACGGCCGAGACCGCCGCACCGGCAACGGTCGGTGCTGCCGGCGACAACCTGCGGCTTGATGGCGAGCGGCTGTGGCAGAGCATCCACGAGATGGCGGAGATCGGTCCCGGCGTCGCGGGCGGCAACAACCGCCAGGCGCTGAGCGACGCCGACGGCGAAGGGCGCGCCCTGTTCCGCCGCTGGTGCGAGGGCACCGGGCTGGCCGTCGGGGTCGACCGAATGGGCACGATGTATGCCCGGCGCGACGGCACCGATCCGGATGCGCTGCCGGTTTGCATGGGCAGCCATCTGGACACCCAGCCGACCGGCGGGCGCTATGACGGCATTCTCGGCGTGCTCGGCGCGCTGGAGGTCATGCGCACGATCGAGGCGCTGGGCATCCGCACGCGCCGGCCGATCTTGGCGATCAACTGGACCAACGAGGAGGGAACCCGTTTCGCGCCCCCGATGATGGCCTCGGGCGTCTATGCCGGGCTCTATGACGCTGAATGGGCCTATGGGCGCACCGATGCGGCCGGTCTGCGTTTCGGCGACGAGCTCAGCCGCATCGGCTGGATGGGGGAGGAGGAGGTCGGCGCGCGGCGCATGCACGCCTTTTTCGAGCTGCATATCGAGCAGGGCCCGATCCTTGAGGCCGAGGGTATCGATATCGGCGTCGTCACCGGCGGCCAGGGCCTGCGCTGGGTGCAGTGCACTCTGACCGGGCGCGAGAGCCATGCGGGCTCGACGCCGATGACCATGCGCCGGGATGCCGGGCTCACCATGGCGCATCTGGCGAGCTTGGTGAACCGCATTGCCATGGACGCGCAGCCCGACGCCGTCGGCACCGTCGGCCATATGGAAGTGCACCCGAACTCGCGCAACGTGGTGCCAGGCCGGGCCGTCTTCACCGCCGATCTGCGCAGCCCCGATCTGCAGACGCTGCAGCGGATGGAGGCGCGGCTGATCGAGGAGGGCGCCGCCCTATGCGACGCCGCCGGGGTCGAGATGACGACCGAACTGCTGAGCAGCTTCGACCCGCCGGTGTTCGACGCCGGCTGCGTTGCGGCGGTGCGCCGGGCGGCCGAACGGCTCGGCTATAGCCACCGCGACATCGTCTCGGGCGCGGGTCATGATGCGTGCTGGATCAATACCATCGTGCCGTCGGGCATGATCTTCTGCCCCTGCGTCGGCGGGCTCAGCCATAACGAGGCCGAGGAGATCACGCTCGACTGGGCCGCCAAGGGTGCCAACGTCCTGATGCATGCCGTGCTGGAGGCGGCCGAGATCGTCGCGTGATTGTGGGGCTTGAAAAGATCACTCCGCGGCGTCGGTCAGGGCGTGCATCGCCGAGGCTGCGAGCAGTTCGCGCGTATAGGCCTGTGTGACCCGGCCGGTCGCGAGGTCCTGCTGGGCCAGGCGCTCGACCACCGCGCCCTCGCGCATCACCACCGTGGCGTCGGTCATGTGGTCGATCACCGCGAGGTCGTGGCTCACCATCATGTAGGTCAGGCGCCGCTGGGCCCGCAGCGCCGAGAGCAGGTTCAAGACCTCCGACTGCACCGAGGCATCGAGCGCCGAGGTCGGCTCGTCCAACAGCAGGATCTCGGGCTCTAGCATCAGCGCGCGGGCGATGGCGACGCGCTGGCGCTGCCCGCCGGACAGCTGGTGCGGATAGCGGAAGCGAAACGCGGGGTCGAGGCCCACATCTTCGAGCGCTGCGACGATGCGCCGGCCGCGATCGCCGCCGATGCCGTGGATCGCCAGCGGCTCGCCCAAGATGCGGTCGATGGTGTGGCGCGGATGCAGCGAGGCATAGGGGTCCTGGAAGACCATCTGCACGCGGCGCGCGAATGCACGGTCGCGACGGGGGCCGAGCGCGGTGCCGTCGATCCGGATGGCGCCCGCGGTCGTGGGCGCCAGGCCGCAAATCGCGCGCAGGACCGTCGACTTGCCCGATCCGCTCTCGCCGACGATGCCGAGTGCCGCCTCG
>JBCCSW010000152.1:0-9285 GCA_039199465.1 Pseudomonadota bacterium | reverse complement strand
CGGCGAGCTTTCCGGGCAGGCTTGCCACATCCATCGCGGTCTTGCGCCGGGTCAGTTCGCGCGCCTTGCGCGCCGCCTCGCGGGCCAGCGCCGCCTCGACGATCTTGCCGACGATGTTGCGCGCGTCGCCCGGGTTCTCCTCGAACCACTCCGCCAGCTTCTCGGCCATCAGGCTCTCGACCACCGGCCGCACTTCCGAGGAGACGAGCTTCTCCTTGGTCTGGGAGCTGAACTTCGGGTCCGGCACCTTCACAGACAGCACGCAGGTCAGCCCCTCGCGCGCGTCGTCGCCCGACAGCGAGATCTTCTCCTTCTTCGCGAGCCCTGAGGAGGCGGCGTAGCCGTTCACCGTGCGCGTCAGCGCCCCGCGGAAGCCGGCCAGATGCGTGCCGCCGTCCTTCTGCGGGATGTTGTTGGTGAAGCAGAGCGTGTTCTCGTGGTAGCTGTCGTTCCACCAGAGCGCCGCGTCGACGCTGACGCCCTCGCGCTCGGCCCGCACGCTGATCGGGTTCGCCATCAGCGGGTGCTTAGAGCGGTCGAGCCAGCGCACGAAAGCCTCCACGCCGCCCTCGTAGAAGAACTCCTCCTCCACCGCATCTGCATGGCGCTGGTCGCGGAGCACGATGCGCACGCCGGAATTCAGGAAGGCGAGCTCGCGCAGACGGTGCTCGAGCGTGGCGTATTTGTAGTCGATATGGCTGAAGGTGGTGAGCGAGGCGAGGAAGCGCACCTCCGTGCCCTTGCGCTCCCCCTGGGGGCCGACGCGTTCCAGCGGCTTGGCCGTCTCGCCGCGCTCGAAGCGGACATGATGCTCGTCGCCGCCGCGCCAGATCCGCAGCTCAAGCCAGTCGGACAGCGCGTTGACCACCGAGACGCCGACGCCATGCAACCCGCCCGAGACCTTGTAGCTGTTCTGGTCGAACTTCCCGCCCGCATGCAGCTGGGTCATGATGACCTCGGCCGCGCTGACGCCTTCCTCGTGCATCTCGGTCGGAATGCCGCGGCCGTTGTCGCTGACGCTGACCGAGCCGTCGGCATGCAGGATCACCCGGACCCGGTCGGCATGGCCCGCCAACGCCTCGTCGATGGCGTTGTCCACGACCTCATAGACCATGTGATGCAGGCCCGAGCCGTCATCGGTGTCGCCGATATACATGCCCGGCCGTTTGCGCACGGCCTCCAACCCCTTCAGCACCTTGATGCTGTCGGCGCCGTATTCCTGCGCGTTTCCCGGGGTGTCGGCTGGGCTGTCTTCGGGCGGGTCGGTCTCGGCCATGGACGGTCTTTCGTTCGGGCGGTCGGGGTCCGGCAACGGTCGTGTCCGGGCCCAGTTCAGGAAGGCGTCAGCGGTGCGGCGATCCGATCAGGCCGCCGAGGGTTTGGACGCAACGACGAAGGGCGGCCAACTCGCCGGTCGACATCGGCTGGGCTGGTCCGGCACCGGCGCCAAGATCGGCATCCAAGGTACGCGATGCCTCATCGCACGCATCCACCAACCGCTCGGCAAGCGCCAGCAGGCTGCGCACTTCCGTCACCAGCGCGGCCGCGCGCGGCGTGCCTGGGAACAAGCCGAAAGCGAAGGGCATCACCCAGCTCGTGACCGGGTCGATATCCTGGCTGAAATCCCGTGAAAACGGCGCGTTGAACTGCTGGTTGACGGTGAGGGGGTTCCGCGCCGAGGCGGCCGCCATCGCCTGCACCGTGTTGGCCGCGATCGCCACGCAGGTGCATGCCGCCTGGGCCTGCAGTGCAACCAGGGCGCCGAAGGGGGCAAGGGCAGGTGCCGCCATCATGGCGCAGCCACGCGCGAGACGCCGTCCTGCTCCATAACGTTCAGCCGATGCGCGCCGTCCAGCCCGTCGAACAAGTCGGATCCGGTACCCGTCATCCAGGCCTGCGCGCCGAGCTTGCCGATCTCGTCATAGAGAGCCCGGCGCCGCTGGGTGTCGAGATGGGCGGCGAGCTCGTCGAACAGCAGCACCGGCGTCGCACCGTGATGCGCCGCCAGCGCCCGCGCACTGGCAAGGCAGAGCGAGATCAGCAGCGCCTTCTGCTCACCTGTCGAGCAGTCCCGCGCCGGCATGTCCTTGACGGCATAGACGGCTTCCAGATCGCTCCGATGCGGTCCGTCCAGCGTGCGCCCTGCCGCCCCGTCCCGCTGCCGCGAGCCCGTCAGCGACCGCGCCATATGGGCCGCCGTTTCAGCCTCAAGCGCGTCCAAATCCCCGCCGGCCTCGATGGCCGCCGTAAAGCTATTTTCCATGGCACCCACTATAGATAGATGCGCCTTTGGGAACAATGTTTCGCGGTCTGCCGCAGGACCCGACGCAGCATTCTGTGCCTGTTCGAGCGCGGTGAGCGCGGTGGCCCGGGCACGGGCGAGGCGGGCGCCAGCGCGGGCCATCTGCGCCTCGAGCCCGTCGAGCCAGGCGCCGTCGGCCAGGCGCCCGCTCTCACGCTCGTCGCGCAGCAGGCGGTTGCGCGCGCGCATCGCCTTTTCATAGGCCGTCGCCGCCTCGGCGTGGTCGGGCTGGAAGCCCATCGCCATCCGGTCGAGAAAGGCGCGCCGGTCGGCCGACGCATCGGTCCAGAGCCGATCCATCGCGGGCGTCAGCCAGACCATCCGGATCAGCCGGCCGAGCGCGGCCTGCGGACGCGCCTTGCCGTCGACGCTGACCGTGCGCCGGGCGCTTGCGGGGTCCTCGACACCGGTCTCGATCTCGACCGTGCCGGCATCGAGTGCCGTGTCGACATCGGCGCGCACCCGCCAGCCCAGGCGCTCCGGCCGACGCACCGCGTCCTCGGGGCTCATCCGGCGGAGGCCCCGCCCCGGCACCAGCATCGACACCGCCTCGATCACATTGGTCTTGCCCGCGCCGTTCGGGCCGATCAGCACGACCGGGGCGGCGCCGGTCTCGATCTCGGTCAGGGGGTGGCTGCGATACTGCGCGAGCCGCAGGCCGAGGATCGCCGCACGCGTCACGGCCGCGTGATCCGACGCCAGTGCGCGCCCGAAGCCTGTAACGCCCGCGTGCCCTGGTATTGCAGCGCCGCAAGACCGGGTGCAGGTCGGGGCCACGCGCGCGGGCTTTGCCGCGCGAGGCTCAGGAGACGCCGATGATCACCTTCTACTTCCATCACACCCCGAACCCCATGAAGGTCGCGCTGTTCCTCGCCGAGAGCGGGTTGCCTTACGAGGTCAAGAAGCTCGACACCTTCAAGGGCGAGCAGCACGCGCCGGCCTATCTCGCGATCAACCCCAACGGCAAGGCGCCCGCCATCCTCGACGACGGCAAGCGGGTCTTCGACAGCAACGCGATCCTGTTGTATCTTGCCGAGAAGACGGGGTTGTTCCTGTCGGCGGCCGAGGACCGGGGCGAGTTCCTGTCCTGGCTGATGTGGGTCGCGACCGGCCTCGGTCCGTTCTCGGGGCAGT
This sequence comes from Pseudomonadota bacterium, assembly GCA_039199465.1. GTDB lineage: Bacteria > Pseudomonadota > Alphaproteobacteria > Rhodobacterales > Rhodobacteraceae > Thermohalobaculum. The sequence continues at coordinate 5,849 of JBCCSW010000152.1, read as the reverse complement.
GGGTGCACTTCCAGACGGCTGGGGCGGCCGAGGGCGGCGACTATGCCAAGCGGCGCTACCGCTTCGAGGCGCACCGCCACTACCAGGTGCTGGAGACGCATCTTGCGGGTCGTGAGTACATCCTGGGCGAGCGCTATACCATCGTCGACATGGCCGCCTGGGGCTGGCTGGACCGCCATGCCCGGGTGCTGGGCAGCGCGGAAGCCCTCGACGCCTATCCTAACGTCAAGCGCTACTTTGAAACGGTGAACGCGCGGCCTGCGGTGGCGACGGCGCGGGCGATCGGCGAGGGGCTCGCCTTCAAGACCGACTTCGACGAGGAGACGGCGCGCGCGATGTTCCCGTCTAACTTCGCCGAGGCCTAAGATCCGAGATCGGCGGTCGCGCTGGCGCGCGGCTCATCGCGCGTCGTCCCCGCCCTGGGCGAGGACGACGCCGTGAAGATCGGGCTGGGGAGGGCCGCCGGGGCGGCGTGGTCGAAGCGTGTCTCAGGGATCGGCGCGCCTCAAGGGCAAGCGGGCGTTGCCCGTCGCTGGCGCGACCCTTGACCCGTGCCGATCCCTGGCCGGTGAGTTGGGTTACACCCGCATCGGCATGACCACATAGACGGCGCTAGGGTCGTCGCCCTCGCGCACAAGCGTTGGACTTCCGGGGTCAGCGAACAGGAAGACGGCGTTCTCACGGTCGATCTGGCCCGCGATTTCGAGCAGATAGCGGGCGTTGAAGCCGATCTCCATCGCCTCGTCGGGATAGGCGACGTTCAGCTCCTCGGCGGCCGAGCCGGCATCCGGCGCGTTGACCGAGAGCGACAGCTTGTCCGCGTCCATCACCATCTTCACGGCGCGCGAGCGTTCGTGGCTGACCGTGGCGACCCGATCGACGGCGCTCGCGAACTCATCGGCGTCGACCTCGAGCCGCCGCGTGTTGCCGGTCGGGATGACGCGGGTGTAGTCGGGGAACGAGCCGTCGATCACCTTCGAGGTGAGCGTCAACTGGCTGACGGCGAAGCGGATCTTGGTCTCGCTGACCGACACGTCGACCGCAGCCTCGTCGTCGTCGAGCAGCTTGCGGATCTCGCCCACCGTCTTGCGCGGCACGATCACGCCGGGCGCCCCGGTCGCACCGTCGGGCAGATCTGCGTCGATGCGCGCGAGGCGATGACCATCGGTCGCGACCGCGCGCAGGCGCTGGCCCGTATCGGTGTCGGCGATATGCAGGTAGACGCCATTCAGATAGTAGCGCGTCTCCTCGGTCGAGACCGCGAATTTCGATTTGTCGAACAGGCGACGCAGCACCGGCGCCTCGGCCCGGTAGCTGACCTGATACTCCGACGACGCCATGATCGGAAAATCCTCGCGCGGCAGCGTCGCGAGGCGGAAGCGAGAGCGGCCGGCCGAGACATGCAGCTGGCCCGAGCCGGGATCGAGCGCCAGCGTCACCTCGGCACCGTCGGGGAGCTTGCGCACGATGTCGTGCATGAGCTGCGCGCTAACCGTCGTGGCGCCCGCGGTCTCGACCGTGGCGGGCAGATGTTCGATCACCTCGATGTCGAGATCGGTGGCACGCAGGCTGATGCGACCACCCTCCGCCTCGATCAGCACATTGGCCAGGATGGGGATCGTGTTCTTGCGCTCGACCACGCCCTGCGCGCGACCCATCGCCTTAAGCAGCGCGGCACGCTCGATCGTGACCCTCATCGCGTCATCCGTTCTTTTCTTGGCGCGGGCGGACGATGCCCGGCGCGGATCTCGGGGACGCGAGATTATCCTAACCCCGATGGCACGCAATGGGTGATGACGCGGTGCGGGAGGGGTGCGGGTCTCAGAGACCGTGTCGCGGACGCCGGAAGGGCGCGCCGAGAAGGCCAATGGAAATCAGAACCATCCCCGCGCAACACCGGACCAGCGACCTGTTGATGTCAAAGGGCGATCCGACCCTTTGTTTGCCGCCGGCGTGCTCGGTGGCCCGCCGTCGGGCGTCCTGTGAGCCGTAAGGCAGACCGTGATGCGCCGTACCTGGCCGAGACGCTGATTTGAGCGCCGAGACCGAGAGAGGTGGCGCATCGGGCACCGATGGCTCACCGCTCGGCAGTGTCACCCTTCGAGGTGGCGGCGCAGGATCTCGAGATCTTCGGCGAGCTGGTTATCGGTCGCCAGCAGTTCCTCGATCTTGCGCACGGCGTGCAGCACGGTGGTGTGGTCGCGCCCGCCGAAGGCACGGCCGATCTCGGGCAGCGACTTGGTCGTCAGCATCTTGGCGAGGTACATCGCGGCCTGGCGCGGCCGGGCAACGTTCCGCGCGCGCCGGGCCGAGATCAGATCGTTCATGCGCAGGTTGTAGTGGCTGGCGACCCGGCGCTTGATCTCGTCGATCGAGACCTTCTTCTCGGCCGTGCGCAGCAGATCGGCCAGGCACTCGCGCGTCAGGTCCAAATCGACGCGGCGCCCGGCATAGGAGGCATGCGCGAAGAGCCGCGTCAGCGCGCCCTCCAACACGCGGACGTTCGACGAGATGCGCTGGGCCAGCATCTCGAGCACCTTGGGGTCGAGCGCGACGCCCGGATGGGCCAGCATCGCCTGCTCCGCCTTGGCCTGCAGGATCCCGAGACGAAGCTCGTAGTCGGCCGGGTGGATATCGACGACCAGACCCCATTGCAGGCGCGAGCGGATGCGCTCCTCCAGCCCTTCGATCCGGTCGGGGCTATTGTCGGCCGACAAGACGATCTGCTTCTTCTGATCGACCAAGGCATTGAATGTGTGGAAGAATTCTTCCTGTGTAGAATCCTTGCCGGCGATGTACTGCACATCGTCGACCATCAGCACGTCGACCGAGCGGAACTGCTGCTTGAAGGTGATCGTGTCGCGCTCGCGGAGCGCCCGGACGAAGCGGTACATGAACTGCTCGGCCGAGAGATAGACGACATGCGCCTGCGGCCGGGTAGCCCGCATATGCCAGGCAATGGCGTGCATCAGATGCGTCTTACCAAGGCCGACGCCGCCATGCAGGAAGACCGGGTTGAAGGTGGCGTCGGCCGTCTCGGCCACGCGGCGCGCAGCGGCATGGGCCAGTTCGTTCGGCTTGCCGACGATGAAGCTCTCGAAGGTATAGCGCGCATCCAGCGGCGCGCTCTCCAGCCGATCCTGATCGCTCTCGGCGGCCATGGCCGGGCGCGCTGCGGCCACACTCTCAGGCGTGCTGGGGCTCACGGGGGTCGGCAGGTTTTCCACGCAGACGCGACGCAGATCCGGGCGTTCTTCGCGGAGCGCCCGCAGGATCGCGCCGCCGAAGCTGCGTTCCACCCAGTCGGCCAGGAAGCGTGTCGGCGCCGCCAGGGTGGCAAGATCGCCGCGCACCGCGGTCAGCCGCACATCGGCCAGCCAGCGGTCGACCGTCTCGTCGCCCATCTCCCGCCTGAGCGCCGGCAGCGCACGTGCCCAGAGGGCATCGGTCGTGTCGCTGTACCCGCTCAGATCGGAAGAAAGTGGCATGGTGCTCGTCCCCTTTGTACGCGTGTTCTTCTGATTAGGATGGTGGGCGCCCGACAGAAGCACGCGCGCCTTCCGGTCGGGAACGAACAGGGCCCTGCCGGGCGTCAAGACTGACGCCACGGGAGCCCGTTCACCTTCCATCCGCCGACGGTTCCGCGATGGCCCCGACCATCAAGATCCCCCTCGAACCCCTCGCGGACATTGATCACACGCTTCAGGCTAACGCCGGCAGGCAGTCGCCCCGCCGCAGCTTCGGCGGCGACGGCACGCGCCGCGGTCATGGAGCGCATGCCGGACCGGCAAATGAAGAGGAGGTCGGCCGTCTCGCGGCCATCGGCCTCCAAATGTGCCGATATGTCGTCGAGAAAGGCCTGGTTGGGCACATTTGCAGGGAATGAGAAGAGTTCGACCCGCCACAGGGCGCGGCCGTAAGCGCTGAGATCCGGGACGCCGACGAAGGTCCACTCGGCCTCGTTACGCACATCGACCATGCGCGCTGTCGGCTCGCGTTGCAGCAAATCCGCCGCCTCGCTTGGGGACATCTCGTCGATCAGGATCTCATTGGTGACGCTCATGCAGGTCCTCGCCTTCCCTAAAGTCTCCCTATGGGCGTCTCGGGATTCGCTCCATATGAAAATCCTTAGTTACAGCGTAAAAAATTGGTTGCCGTGAAAATAAAGATGGCCTCCGGTTAGCACCGTTACGATTCGTTCGATTTCAGGAATACTTCAAGGCTACTGTCGCAACTGCATCGCAGCGCACAATTTCCTTTTGAAGCGGGAGTGTAAATCCGCCGAAGCGGTGGCATCAACGGGGACTTTTCGAGAACATCTCGTTTTTGTGTCGACGGCGTGACTTCACGGCCAACGGGCGCCATGGCGGACCATGACGCCCAGAAATCCAAGGTTTGAGACGGTCGTGCGGCGTCAGGACAGCTTCGCGATCCGCTGATGCAGGCGCGAGACCTTACGACTGGCTGTGTTGCGATGCATGATGCCCTTCGACGCGCCGCGCATAATCTCCGGCTGGGCGGTCTGTAGCGCCGCAAGCGCCTGCTTCTGATCGCCGGCGGCGATCGCCTCTTCGACCTTGCGGATGAAGGTCCGGACGCGCGAGCGGCGCATGGTGTTCACCTGCGTGCGCTTCGCGATTTGCCGGACGCGCTTGCGGGCCTGTGGCGAATTGGCCATCGACGACTCTTCCCTAGTGGCGACAGGCCGTGGCCGTTACCCGATCAAATGAACCGGGTCAATGGCGTCGCCGGGGCCGTCGGACCTCTCGGCGTCGCCGGGGCCGTCGGACCTCTCGGCGTCGTCAAGCGCCGCGGAACTTCGGCGTCCGTTTCTCGGTGAAGGCGTCCATGCCCTCGACGCGGTCCTCGGTCGCGAACAGCGCGTGGAACAACCGGCGCTCGAAGCGCACGCCCTCGCTCAGCGTCGTCTCATAGGCACGGTTCACGGCCTCCTTGGTGGCCATCACCGCGAGCGGCGCTTTGTCGGCGATCTTGGACGCGATGGCGACGGCTTCTTCGACCAGCGTCTCGGCCGGGAACAGGCGGCTCACGAGGCCCGAGCGCTCCGCCTCCGCCGCGTCCATCGACCGACCCGTGAGGTTCATGTCCATCGCCTTCGATTTGCCGACAAAGCGCGTCAGGCGCTGCGAGCCGCCGGCGCCCGGCATGACGCCGAGATTGATCTCGGGCTGGCCGAATTTCGCGTTCTCGGCGGCAAGGATAAAATCGCACATCATGGCCAGCTCGCAGCCACCGCCCAGCGCATAGCCCTGCACAGCGGCGATCACCGGCTTGCGGATCCGGGTCACGGTCTCCCACTCGGCCGTGATGAAGTCGTCGCGGTAGACGTCGACGAAGGTCTTCGGCCGCATCTCCTTGATGTCGGCGCCGGCGGCGAAGGCCTTCTCATTGCCGGTGATGACGATCGCGCCGACGGTCTCGTCGGCATCGGCCTTCAACAGCGCCTCACCCAGTTCCCGCATGAGCGCGGCGTTGAGCGCATTCATCGCCGAGGGCCGGTTGAGCTGGATCAGGGCCACATGGTCTCGCTTTTCGACGATGATGTTCTCGTAGGCCATGATCGCTCCCGGCGCTGCTTTTCGAGACCGCGGGTGTGTAGCGACCGACCGTGGCCCAATCAAGCAGCCGAATGGACGGTGGCCGCACCATCCCGCGTGGCGCGAGGGCCGGCCGCGTCAGCGCTGGCATTTCGAGCAATAGAAGCTCGAACGGCCCGATTGCACGATGCGCAGGATGCGGCCCGAGCAGCCTTGGCGCAGGCAACGCTCGCCCGCGCGACCGTAGGCGCGGAAGGCGTGCTGGAAATAGCCGAGCTCCCCATCGGCGTG
>JBCCSW010000151.1:0-9287 GCA_039199465.1 Pseudomonadota bacterium | reverse complement strand
GAGCAGAACGTCGTGACCATCAACATGTCCGAGTTCCAGGAGGCGCACACCGTCTCGACGCTGAAGGGCGCGCCGCCGGGCTATGTCGGCTATGGCGAGGGCGGGATCCTGACCGAGGCGGTGCGCCGCAAACCCTATAGCGTGGTGCTGCTGGACGAGGTCGAGAAGGCGCACCCGGACGTGCACGAGATCTTCTTCCAGGTGTTCGACAAGGGCGTGATGGAGGATGGCGAGGGCCGGCTGATCGACTTTCGCAACACGCTGATCCTGCTCACGTCGAACGTCGGCTCCGAGCTGATCATGGACATGTGCGCCGACCCCGAGCTGATGCCCGAGCCCGAGGGCATCGCCAAGGCGCTGCGCGAGCCGCTGTTGAAGGTGTTCCCCGCCGCCCTGCTGGGCCGCATCGTGACCATCCCCTATTACCCGCTCAGCCCGCATATGATCGCCGAGATCACCAAGCTGCAGCTCGGCCGCATCAAGAAGCGGGTCGAGGCGGCCCACAGCGTGCCGTTCGAGTATGAGGACAGCGTCGTGCAGGAGATCGTCGACCGCTGCCAGGAGCTGGAGAGCGGCGGGCGCATGATCGACGCGATCGTCACCAACACCATGCTGCCCGAGATCTCGGCCGAGTTCCTGAAGCGGCTGATGAAGGGCGAGGAGGTGCGCCATGTGAAGCTCGGCACCGCCGAGCACGAGTTCACCTACAGCTTCGACTGAGGCCGGTGTGATCGCGACCGTTTCTTGCCAGGTGAGCGGGCCCCGTCGCGGGGACCCGTCGCCATGCACGGCGCGGCGCGCCGATGCGTGGGGGCGTGCGGTCGCCGTGTCAGATCGACAGGCCGAAGCCCCGCTTGGCCGAGGCGCGCAGGATCGGGTCCCAGACATGCATCAGCGGCGGCAGCGGCGTCCTGATCATCGGCCCTGTCGTCTCGGCCCGGCGCACCAGCGCCTCCGCCTCGTCCTGGGTGTAGCCCTTGACATAGACCGCCTCGCCGACGCGTCGGCAGTCCAGCGCCTCGGCCACCGGCACGAAGAACTGGTAGGGCGCAATCAGGATCGCCCCGCGCCGCGCATCGGCGGCGATCTTCGCCTCCAGCTTGTTCAGAAGCTCGCGCTTGCGGATCGGGCGATAGAAATAGATCACGTGGAAATCGCCGTAGCTCGGAAACTCCAGCGCGTCGAAGGCAAGCGCCTGGCAGTTGGTGTGGCCCGCGGCGCCCAGGAACCGCTCGGCGACCGAGACATAGCCGGGGTCGAGTTCGATACCCAGCGCGCGGTCGAAGAAGCGCCCGGCCTGGAAGACCTTCATGCCCCCGCCGCAGCCGACATCGATGAAATAGCTCGGCCCCTTCTCGTCCTGCGCCAGGCGCAGGCGATAGGCGGCGTGCAGATGGGCCAGGAAATCGGCATGGGGCAGCGGGATGTCGGCGAAGGCGCCGCCGGCATGGGTGTCCTTGTCCTGCTCGACGCCGTTCAGCACCTTGGTCAGCCGGGCGACCAGCATGCTGACCTCCTCGAGCTGCGCGCCGGTGATGTCGAAGGCGTCGGCGGGCGGACGATAGAGCGGCGTCTGCCGGGTCTCGACCTGCGCCTCGACGATCAGGCGGATCTCGCGCCAGCGGTTGATGGCGAGGCGCGTCTGGTTGACCTCCGCCATCAGCGCGGCCCATTGCGGCGCATCGATGCCCGGGCCCTCGTCGCCCTCGGGGCGACCCTCGGCGCGCGCTTTCATCTGTGCGGCCGTCAGGATCGGGAAGTCTCGGAAAAAGCGGCGCACCTGCTCGTCGAGATCGTGCATCTGCGTCCGGATCACGGCGCTGTTGCGCCGCTCGAATTTCAGGATCTCGTCGGCGATAGCCTCGGACGACCGGCGCAGCCGTGCCACGATTTCCTGATGCTTGGCGCCGACATCCTCGATGCCCATGGTGGTTGGCTGCATGTCGTCCCCCGGCCCCGTTGCTCGCGCGGATCGCCGGCTGCCGCCGGCGCCCGTCCCCACCCCAGCACTCTGCCCGCATCGCCGGGCAGGGCAAGGCGCAATCATCACGCCCGCGCGCGCGGTGACGATGCTGCCACGTCGCATGGATCATCGACGTATCGACCGGCGGAGAGACGGGGTGTTCCCCCGGCCCCGGCCCCGGCCCCGGTCCAGCCCCCGGCCTGATGCCCAGTATCGAGGAGCAAACGATGTTGCTGCCTACCCCCGCGCTCGCCCCGACCTCGGACAGCGGCGGACCCGGCGCCCGGCTCGCGGGCGGTGCGGTCGCCTTCGGCAGGCTGGGCGATGCGCGGGACCCGGCGCCCCGGCGCCAGGGCCGAACGCGCATCGCACTGTTCGGCGACTTCTCGGGGCGCGCGGCCCGCGGCCTGATCGACACCGGCGCCGCGCTTGCCGCCAGGCGTGGCGCAAGGCTCGACATCGACACGTTGGACGACGTGATCGCGCGCTTTCGCATGGTGCTGCCGCTGACCCTCGGCGCGGGCGGCGAGAGCGTCGATATCGAGCTTGGCAGCATCGACGACCTGCATCCCGACGAGCTGTATGCCGCCTGCCCGCTGTTCGCCGAGCTGTCGACGCTGCGTCAGCGGCTGAAATCGGGTGCGGGCGTCGACCAGGCGATCGCAACCATGCGCGGCTGGGCCGAGGGGCTGGCAGAGGGCTTGGCCGACGCCTTGCCGACGCTGCCGATAGCGTCGCGGGGGGCCAGCGTGCCGGCAGATCGCGGTCTGGACGATTTCGCCAGCCTGATCGGCGCGCCGGCCGACACCCGGCCGGTCGCCCCCTCGCCCATCGAGGAGATCCTGCGCCGCGCGGTCGGCCCGCATGTGATTGCCGCGCCCGATCCCCGCGCCGAGAGCATGATCGCCGCGGTCGATGCGGCGCTCTCATCCTCGATGCGGATGATCCTGCACCATCCGGAGTTCCAGGCGGTCGAGGCGGCGTGGCGCGCGCTCGACATGATCGCCCGGCGCGTCGAGACCGACAGCGATGTCGAGATCACGCTGTTCGACATCTCGGCCGAGGAATGGGCGAGCGATCTCGCCGCGGCCGAGGATCTGTCGGAGTCGGGCCTCTACAGCCTGCTGGCAACGCAGCCCGCGACCGATGCAGCGGGGGCCTTCTCGGCAGTCTTCGCGCTCTACAGTTTCGAGGAGACGCCGACCCATGCGGCGTTGCTCGCGCGCATGGGCAAGATCGCCGCGCGGATCAACGCGCCGTTCATCGCGGCGATGGACAGCACGGTGGCCGACACGGCGATGACCGACCGGCATGCGGCCTCGGCCACGCACTGGGACGCGCTCCGGGGCCAGGCGGAGGCGGCGTGGCTGGGCCTTGCCGCGCCGCGGATCATGGCAAGACAGCCCTATGGAAAGCGCTCCGACCCGATCGACGCCTTCGCCTTCGAGGAGTTCACGACCGGCGACGGGCTGTCGGGGCTCGCCTGGATGAACCCCGCAGCCATGGTGCTGACGCTGCTCGCGCAGTCGGCAGCGCTCGGCGACGGGCGCATCGCGCTCGGCCAGGTGACCACGCTGGACGATCTTCCGTATCATGTCGTGACCGACGCGCATGGCGACCAGCAGGCCCTGCCCGTCACCGATCGGCTGATGACCGAGGCCGCGCATGAGGCGCTGATCGGCCGCGGGCTGATCCCGATCATCGGCATCCGCGGCACGCCCGAGGCACGGCTCGGCTCGTTCCAGTCGCTCGGCCACGAGGCGCTGCGCGGCCCCTGGTCGGCCCATCTGCCGCCGCGGCCAGCGGGCCCGCCGCCACCCACGCTGGACGCAGCGACACTTGCGGAAACGCTCTCGCCCCGCAGCGGCCCGTCGGCGTCTCCAGGCCCCGGCGGAATGGCGCCCGATCTCGACGCCCTGCTGCGGGGCGGGTGAGCGGTCGTGACCTCTGACACAAATTCGATGCCGCAGGCCGGCCGGTGCATGACGTTATCAGCACACCGCGATGACATCGCGGTCCGGCCAGCGCGAAAACCGCTCGCTTCTCGCGGCCGGTGCACGCACGATGCCGCAGGGGGAGACAGGCGCCTGGCCGCGATCGCGGACCGGGCTTGGGGAAGAGGGGCTTTTGGTCGGAGAATTAAGAATGCACGGCCGTCGCCGGGCTTCGCGGTACGTTGCGATCCCGGGGCCCGACCCGGCCGCCATGGTCCGCGGCGGCCACAGGGCGACCGTCATATCCCCGGGTGTACCGTGCCGATGACGGTGCGGGCGGGCGAACGGCGGGTCACCGTCGATCATGGAACGCTGAGGCCACGCAGAGGGCCCGGACGGAGAGCTGGCTGATGGCAGTTTCAGATATCCTCGAGAACGCCAAGATCGGCATCCAGGCCTGGCCCACCAGCGCCAAGGTGCAGCTTGTCCGCGCGCGCGTGATCGACGGCATCAGCACGGTCGGCTCGATCGAGATGGAGTTCGTCTCGGGCGATCTGGACATCAAGCTTGAGGACGTCGTCGGCCAGGACTTCGGCATCGAGCTCGAACTCCAGGACATGTCGATGCGCAAGTTCTGGGGCACCTGCAGCCATGCCGAGTTCGTCGGCGTCTATCGCGGCTACGGGCTCTACCGCGCGGTCCTGCGCGACTGGTTCTGGCTGATGATGCAGTCCAAGGATTGCCGGATCTTCCAGAACATGAAGACGACCGAGATCCTGAAGGCGGTGTTCCAGGAAATCGGCTTCAGCGACGTCACCATCGACGTTAGCGGCGAGGATCCGGAGCGCGAATACTGCGTGCAGTACAACGAAACCGACTTCGCCTTCGTCTGCCGGCTGATGGAGGAGGACGGCTTCTACTACTGGTACGAGCACGGCGACAGCGGCGCCAAGCTGAAGATCGCCGACAGCCCGGGCGCGCATAGCCCGGTCAGCGGCACCTCGGACATCAAGTTCGAACTGCTGCACGCGGACCGGACCGAGTTCGCCGATGCGCTCACCTCGATCTCGGGCACGGAGCGGATCGTCACCGGCAAGGTCGCCAAGCAGGACTACAATTTCGAGACCTCGACCGCCGACATCGAAGGCGTGAACAGCATCAAGAAGGGCAAGCACGCCCAGACCGGGCTGGAGGATTACACCTATGCCGGCCACCAGGCCGACGAGGCCGGAGGCAACCGCCTGGCCCGCGTCAGCATGGAGGGCAAGGCGGTGCAGCACCACCAGCTGCGCGCCATGGGCAATGCGCGTCAGGTCGAGGTCGGCCGCACCTTCAAACTGATCGAGCACCCGCGCAGCGCGATGAATGAGGAGTATCTCGTCACCTCTGCCGTCTACGACTTCCAGGTCGCGCTGGACGAGTTCGACTTCGGCGAGCTGCTTCCGGCCTTCGGCGACAAGCTCCGCACCTCGCTGGACGGCACCGAGGAGCGCTTCAACATGGAGTGCCGCCTGATCCCGTCGCAGGAGCAGTATCGCGCGCCGCAGACGACGCCCTGGCCGCATATCACCGGCGTCCAGACCGCCGTCGTCACCGGCCCGTCGGGCGAGGAGATCTATTGCGACGAGTACGGCCGGGTGAAGGTGCAGTTCCACTGGGACCGCGACGGCAAGAAGGACGAGAACACCACCTGCTGGCTGCGCGTCGCCGTACCCTGGACTGCCAAGCAATACGGCATGATCGCCGTGCCGCGCATCGGCTTCGAAGTCGTCGTGCAGTTCGAGGACGGCAACCCCGACCGGCCGCTGATCACGGGCATGGTCTACAACGACCAGAACATGCCGCCCTATCCGCTGCCTGCCCAAAAGAACAAAAGCGGTGTCAAAACCCGCAGTACCAAACAGGGTGAAAAGGTCGAATTCAACGAGATCTTCTTCGATGATACGCGTGGCGCCGAGCTTTTTAACACACAAGCGCAGCGAGACTATGCCGAGCTGGTCAAACACAATCAGACCAGCGAAGTCGGCAACGACTACAAGAAAGTAACGATGCGTTTCTATACCGATCTGAACTGGGGCGTACGTGCGAATATCACCGGCGTCGTACAGGACACCTTCGTCGGTGGGCATCAGACCGAGTTTACCGGCATCGTCAAAGATGAGACCGTCGGCTTTTACAAAGCCGAGACTGTCGGCTTACCGCGCGACCTGGGCTCGCAGGTGTTGGAGGGCCTGGGCGCGGCGCAGAGCCTCGGCGGCGTCGGCCTCGCGGCGTCGAACTTCAGCGATACGGCGGCGGCCAAGGTCGACGTCTCGCCGAGCGCCATGAATACCGCGATGACCGTCGCGGTGGCGGCCTTCGGTACTGGGCTCGCCGCGATCTCGGCCAAGAACGGCGCACGCGTCGGCAAGGACGAGACGATCCACGGCAACTCGAACCTGACCGTCACCAAGGGCGTGAAAGGCGTGCCCGGCGATCGTTTCGTGAAGATCGAGGACGGCGATTACAAGGAGAGCGTGCTGAAGGGCCACCGCCAGACCGGCATTGCCGAGGGCGACTATATCTTCGGCGTCGACAAGGGCGATGTCAGCCAGACGGTTACCGAGGGCAAGTGGACCGTCAAAATCAAGAAGAACTACGAGACCGAGGTCGAGGAAGGCGATCTCGATCTCGAGACCAAGAAGGGCAACGTCTTCATCGCCTCGGCCGACAAGATCAGCCAGAGCGCCAAGAAGGCCTTCGAAATCTCGTCCGAGACCAACGAGGTCAAGATCGAGGCGAAGACCAAGATCTCGCTGACGGTGGGCGCCAACAAGATCGAGATCAGCCAGTCCGGCATCAAGATCCAGGGCACCCAGGTGGCGATCAAGGGCACGGGGACCGCGACGTTCGAGGCGCCGAAGGCGGACGTGAAGGGTACCGGCATCCTGATCGTCAAGGGCGGCATCACCAAGATCAACTGAGGCTGCCGTGATGACTCTCGTCAACAACGATCCTGCCCGTTTCAAGGGCCTCACCAAGATCTCGGGCAAGCGCGCCCAGGACATGATCGCGCGCGAGAAAATCGATCTCTTGACCGAGGTGGTGCTCGACCCCGAGGTGGAGGTGGATCGCCTGCTGGAGGCGCTGCGCGGCGACTATGCGACGATGGATCGGTTGCGTCTCTTGTCCCATGCCCTGCCGCGGCGCGAGGCGGTGTGGTGGTCTTGCCTGGCCGGGCGCGAGCTGATCGGCGACGAGGGCGACGCGCCGCCGACGCTGGCCGCGGCCGAGGCCTGGGTGTTCAAGCCGAACGAGCAGACCCGCGAGGCGGCGCGGGATGCCGCCAACAACGCCCGTCCGACCGATGACTGCGATCTCTGCGCCTCGGCCGTGATCTTCGCCAAGGGAACCATGGGCCCGGGCATCCTGGATGATTATCCCGATCCGGCCGGCGCCTTCGGCACGCTGATCTGGGCGATGCAGATGAACGTTGTGCAGGCCAATCCCGACACCGCCGAGGAGACCGGCGACCGCCTGCTGGAGCGCGGTCTCGATATCGCGCGCGGGGGTAGTGGCCGCCTTGAATAAGCCACGCCAGCATGCTGGCGCTGATGGGAAACTTGCGAGACAATGGCGGCGGTGGTGGGTCGTCAGAGGATGGAGAGCGTAGGATGTGTCTTCCAGGATCGGTTGTCGGCGACATGCATGTCTGCCCCCTCGTAACCGGTGTCGTGCCGCATGTGGGCGGTGCGATCCCGCCGCCGGGCGTGCCGACGGTGCTGGCGATGAACCGCCCCGCCGTGCCCGCGCCCGGCAATACCTGCATCTGCGTCGGCCCGCCTGCGGTCTCGGCCAAAGGCTCGGGCGTGACGCTGATCCAGAACCGCATGTGGGCCAGGATCGCCGACACGACCGCCCATGGCGGCACGGTGACGGGACCCGGCGCGATGACCGTCCTGGTGGGCGGCTGAGCGGCGCTGCGAGGACGGCCGAACACGGCCGAGGAAGCGGGATATGGGCCTGACGCTCAAGCTGCAGGGATCGGGAGCGCTGCCAACGGGCGTCGATCGCGTGGCCATCAAGGATGGTGCGCTCACCATCGGTCGCGGGGCGGAGAACGACCTCGCCTTGCCCGACCCCTCGCGCCAGGTGTCCAAGCGCCACTGCGTGATCGAGGAGCGTGACGGGAGCTACGTCCTGATCGACGTCTCCACCAACGGCACCTTCGTGAACTATGGCGGTGACCGCATCGGCGAGATGGGCACGGTCGTCGGCCATGGCGACGTCATCTCGATCGGGCCTTATGAGCTGGTTATCGAACTGAGCGCCGAGATGCCCGAGATGGCGCCCAACCCCTATGCCTCGGCCCATCTGCCGCCCGCCCCCGATACCGAGAGCTTCGAGCGCGCGCCGGGCGGCGGGGTACAGGCATCGGGGCACAGCCTGGACGACATCGCCTCGGTGCTGGACGGGTCGGGCGATCCGCTTGGCGCGGGCGGCGGCCTGGGTGGCAGTGACGACGGGCTGGACGCGCTGTTGGGCGAGGGCGCGCCGCGGGCACCGCAACCGGGCCAGGCCCCTATCTGGCGCGATGCCGGTGCGCGGGCCGACCGGCTGGCCGATGCCGGCCCGGTCATCCCGGAGGACGACGACGATTTCCTGTCCGGCCCCGGCGATGATCCGTTCCAACCGGGCGTCGGCGCTACCGCCGATCATGCGGCGGGCACCAACACGTTTTTCCGCCCGACGACGGCACCGCTGCCCGCAGATGACCTAGCGTCCGATCCGGCTGCCCCGACCGGCGGCGCCATCGGCGCGCCGGGGGCTGGCGGCAGCATCGGTGGCGGTGGCGGCAGTGTCGGTGGGGGGGCGATGATCCCCGACGATTGGGAGGACGACCTGCTCGGCGGCGAGCCGCCTGCCGCCCCGGCGGGACCGCCGCAGGGCGGACCCAATGCCGATCGAGCCTCCGGTCCCGATTTCGGCGCCAGTCTCAACCCCCATGCGCCAAGCGGCGCGGCCGGTCTGGATGCACAGCCCGCGGGTCGACCCGCACCCACCGCCGTATCGTCGGGCGGGGGCACGGGCGATCCCTTCGCGGATATTCTGGACGAACCCGTCGACCCGCCGATGCCGCCCGCGGCCGCGCCGGCGCCACCGCCCGCCCCACCGACGCCCCCTGCGTCGCGAGCCGAGGCGCCGCAACCTGCCGCACCGCAACCTGCCGTACGGGACCCGGTCGCACGGGAGCCGGCCGCAGGTACCGCTGCAGCCCGACCCACACCACCCCCCGCCGCGGCAGGGGGTGGCGGCACGGATGCGGCGACGCGCGCCTTCCTTCGGGCCGCGGGGATCGAGCCGGGCGAGATGAGCGAGGCGGAGGCAATCGAGACCATGGCGCGCTGCGG
>JBCCSW010000150.1:0-9317 GCA_039199465.1 Pseudomonadota bacterium | reverse complement strand
CGCCGGCGGCGTCATGGGCACCCCCGGCGGATCGGTGTTCATCGCCTCGACCGGCGTGATCGGCGAGCCGTTGGACGACGGGCGCATCCGTGCGCATCTGGAGGCGATGGCCGGTAGTCTGGAGCAGCCCGGCCAGGTTGCCGGCGGCCTCTGGCGCGCGGCCGCCTCCGCGATCATGACGACCGACACTTTCCCAAAGGGCGCGGGATGCACGGCGATGCTGGACGGCAGCGCGGTCAGCGTCGCAGGCATCGCCAAGGGCTCGGGCATGATCGCGCCGGATATGGCAACGATGCTCGCTTTCATCTTCACCGACGCCGCCATCGACGCCGAACTGTTGCAGGAAATCGCGCTCCGCGCCGTCGACCGCAGCTTCAATGCGATCACGGTCGACGGCGACACCTCGACCTCGGACACCATGCTGCTGGCGGCGACGGGGCAGAGCGGGATCGCACCGATCACCGATGCCGACGATCCCCGGCTACCGGCGCTGGCCGAGGCGGTGGAGACGGTGTTCCGCGACCTCGCCTTACAGATCGTGCGCGATGGCGAGGGGGCGACCAAGCTTGTGCGCATCACCGTGACCGGGGCCGAAAGCGACGGCGCAGCACGGCGCGTCGGCCTTGCGATCGGCAACTCGCCGCTGGTCAAGACCGCCATCGCAGGCGAGGACCCGAACTGGGGGCGCATCGTCATGGCGGTCGGAAAGTCGGGCGAGCGCGCCGACCGCGATCGCCTGTCGATCAGCCTCGGCGATCTGATCCTGGCCGAAGCTGGGTGGCGCGCGCCGGACTATGACGAGGCCAAAGCGGCCGCCTACATGCAGCGCGAAGAGATCACGATAGGCGTCGATCTCGGCGTGGGGCAGGGCGCGGCCAGCGTCTGGACCTGCGATCTGACCCATGGCTATGTCGCGATCAACGCGGATTATCGATCGTGAAGCTTGTCCTGGTTGCCGCCGTCGCGCTGGTCGATGCGGACAACCGTGTGCTCTTGGCGCAACGCCCGGCCGGCAAGTCGATGGCCGGCCTATGGGAGTTCCCCGGCGGAAAGCTTGAGTCCGGGGAGACACCTGAGGCTTGTCTGCTCCGCGAATTACAAGAAGAACTGAACGTATCGACCTGGGACAGTTGTCTTGCACCACTAACATTCGCGAGCCACCGATATGATGACTTCCACCTATTAATGCCGCTTTACATCTGCCGAAAATGGCAGGGCATCCCAAGTCCTCGCGAAGGTCAGAAGTTGACATGGGCCAGAAAGGCTGAGCTTCGCGACTATCCAATGCCGCCAGCAGATGTTCCAATAATCGCCATTCTTCAGGATTGGCTCTGACACAGTTTGGCACGACTCTCGCCAGAATTTCATTGTTCAACGATTAGTGGCACAGCTTGCCCATAGGAAGTGAGGTCGAGAGCGACTCGGATGCGTCCGCACGAGTTTCTGTCAGACGTGGCGGCGACGGTCCTGAAGGAGGCTGACGCCGGCCTGCCCGACCTGCACTGGCACCCGGATATGGGGTTGCCGGATACGCTCGACGTGAACGAGAAGACCCTGAGGCGCCTTTGCATCGCCATGGGACGCTGGGGCGTCCGGATCGGCAGTGGCGGGATCACCGCGATCGGCATCTGGCGCGGCTGGCCGGCGCTCGGCGACCGGGCCGACAGCATCGTGATCGAGGTCGGACGCCGAGCGCGTGAGACGGAAGCGACCACCACCGTGCCCGAGGACAGCGATCTCGCCGCGATCCGGGCCGCGGCGCTCGCGGCCGGCGGGGCGTCACCGCTGGCGGTCGTCGCCGACCGGACCGAGCGGATCTCGGTCTCGATCCCCGACGTGCTGGAACCCGATGTCAGCATGTCGCGACCTTGGGGCAACGCGTTCGACCGCCACCGCATCCTGTTCATCCGCTCCCCGGTTCTGACGCCGGCACGACTGGAGCGTTCGATGTCGCTGTCGGCGCTGGTCGCGCGCTACGAGCCGGACCGCGAGGCGGCTCTGCGTCTGATGCAGTCCAGCTATGAGGCGGGCGAGCCGTTCGACTTCATCGGCCTCAGCTACAACACCTTCGGCAACGACCTGATGAGCCTGATCGAGCGGCTGCGCGGCACGCGCGGGGGTGAGCAACTGCGCATCGTCGTCACCGGCGCACCGGTCGGGCTCCGCACCATGCCGGGCGTCGACGCGGTGGTGGCTGCAGACGGGCGGGCCGAGCGGTTGTTCGACGCGATCTTCGACCTGATCCGCCGGCCGCATGGTGCCGAGGCCGGATCGATCGAGGAGGTGCCCTCGATGATCGGCCGCCACATCATGGTGGTGGAAGACGTCGCGATGAACCGCGCCCTGCTGGAGGCGATGCTGGCCCCGACCGGCGCGACGCTGTCGCTGGTCGCCGATGGCCGCGCCGCGATCGCCCAGTCGCAGCAGCGCCCGGCCGACGTCGTGCTGATGGATATCCAGTTGCCCGGCATGGACGGGCTGGAGGTCACGCGGCGCCTGCGCGCGATCTCGCCCCGCAGCCGTGTCGTCGCATTGACGGCGCATGCCCGGCTGTCGGACCGCGCGCGCTATCTCGCGGCGGGGATGGATGACTATCTGGCCAAGCCGATCCGCGTCGACGATCTCTATGCGACGCTGCGGCGCGCCGTCAGCTAGCGCTTCCCCGGCCCCAGCCCCGGCCCCGACCCCAGCCCCGGCTAGCCCGCCTCGGCAAGGCGCTCGGCCATCGCTGCACGGCAGTCGGCGCCGAAGGCTTCCCATAGCGGACGATGCAGCGGGTCGGTGTCGGGCTCGTACTCCGCATGCCACTGGACGCCGAGCGAAAATCGCCGCGATCCCTTGACCGAAATGGCCTCGATCGTCCCGTCATCGGCCCGACCCTCGATACGGATCGACGGGCTGATACCCCAGAGCGCCTGACCATGCAGCGAATTGGTGATCACCGGCCCCGGGCCGAGGATCGACGCCATCGCGCCCTCGGGATCCAATGTCACCGGGTGGCGCGGGCGAAAGATCACCTCGGGATCCTTCTCGCCAGGCGGCATGCGGTGGTTCATGCGGCCGGGCTCGTCGCGGATCTCGGGATGCAGCGTCCCGCCGAGGGCCACGTTCATCTCCTGAATGCCGCGGCAGATGCCGAAGACCGGCTTGCCGGCGGCCAGCATGGCGCGCGTCAGCGGCAGCATCAGCCCGTCGCGGCCCGGATCGAACGGCCCGTGCCGGCCGTCGTCATGACCGCCCCAGGTCTCGGGATGCACATTGGCCCGCCCGCCGGTCAGCACCAGCCCGTCCAACATGGCGCACCATTGCGCGACGCTGCCGCTTTCGGGCGAGGCGGGCAGGATCAGCGGCAGGGCGCCGGTGGGCGAGATCACCGCCTGCACGATCCTGTCCTGGCCCACATGGGCGTCATAGAGTTCCTCGATCCGCACCAGGTTCGCGCTGATGCCGACCACGGGGCGATGCCCGTCCAACGCCGCCCGGGCAGCGGCGGTCGCGACGCTTTCGGACAGCGCGCTCAGATCTGCCTCTCGGGCATCTTGAGGACGAGGCCGTCGATGGTCGAGGTCACCTTGAGCTGACAGGTCAGGCGCGAATGCTCGTTCGGGTCGAGGGCGAAATCGAGCATGTCGGTCTCCATATCGTCCTTCTCCGGCAGCTTTTCGGTCCAGTCCGGGTCGATATAGGCATGGCAGGTCGAGCAGGCGCAGGCGCCGCCGCAGTCACCGTCGATGCCGGGGATGCCATGCTTCACGGCCCCCTCCATGATCGTCATGCCCTCGGCGACGTCGACCTCGTGCCGGGTTCCGTTGTGTTCGATATAGACGATCTTCGGCATCGCTCCGCATCTCCGTGGCAACCGACGGCGCAAGCCCTGTAGATGGATCGCGCCCGGCGCCGGTACCTAGCCCGGGGGCGCAGTCTTCGCCAGTGTCCCGGCCTCTCCCTCGCGCTCGCCCTCGGCCTTCGGTCGGGATGCGCCACCACTGGGGTAGATCGGCGCGGCGCGGCCGCTTGTGAAGGGCGGCAGTTCGGGTCCGGCGGGCGCGGGCTGCGCCACGGCATCGCCCAGACGGGGCAACAGCAGCCGACCGGTCACCACGGCGGCCGTCGTGCCCATCAGCACCGCCGCCAGTGCCTGCACCGCCACGGCGTCGGCGGGTGAGGCCACCATACCGAGGCCAAGCCCGCCCGTGATCAGCAGCGCCAGCAGCGGGATCGCGGCCGCGTCGCGGCTCCAGTTGAAGCCCGTCGCCCAGAGCGGCCGGCCAAGATTGTTGCAGGCGGCGTTCGAGACGAACAGCCACCCCGAGAACAACCACGCGCCCGCCCCGAAGCTGGTGAAGGCGCGCACAACCTCGACGCCCCCGCCGCCCACGTCGAAGCCGGACAGGATGAACGGCGTCAGCGACCAGAGCGCGAGCCACACCACGAGCACATAGCCCGCCGTGAAGATGAGCGCGTCGCGATAGGCCATGCGGATCCGATCGGGCAGGCCCGCGCCGCGGTTCTGGCCCAGGATCGGACCAATCGCGCCCGACAGCGCGAACAGCCCGCCAAAGGCCACGGCGGCGAGACGCCCGACGACGGCCCAGCCGGCCACCGCCTCATCGCCATGCTCGGCGACCACGCGCGTCAGATAGGCATTGCCGAAGGGCGTCGAGAGCTGGGTCGCCACCGCAGGCCCCGCGATCGCCAGCAGCTGCTTGGCATCGCTCAGGAAGCGCGCGGGACCGGGCAGACCCAGCAGATCGTGCACCCGGGTGACGAAAGCGAGACCGATAAAGGCGATCCCGAACCGGGCCGCAACCGAGGACAGCGCCGCTCCGTCAAGGCCGAGATCCAGCCCGAAGATCAGGATCGGGTCGAGCACGGCCGCGATGATCCCGCCGCCGAGCGTGACGTTCATCGCCCGGCGCCCGTCACCGGCGGCCCGCAGCAGCCCGCTCGTCACCATGCCGATGCCGAGCAGCGGCAGCGCGGGGATCACGATGGCCAGAAAGCGCGCGGCCAGTTCAAGCGTCCGGCCCTCCGCCCCCAGCGCCGCCAGCCCCTCGTGGCGGAAGACGAAGGCCGCGATCCCGGCGAGCGTCAGCGCCGAGACCAGCACAAATAGCGCCGAGCCCGCCGCCTGGCGTGCGCCCGCATCGTCGCCCGCGCCCAGCGTCCGGCTGACGACGGCGCCGGCCGCGATGGCGAGGCCGATCGAGATCGAGATCAGGAAGAACTGGAAGGTGCCGGCGAAGCCGATGGCCGCGGCCAGCTCTTCGCGGCCCAGCAGCGAGATGTAGAACAGGTTGACCGCATCAACGAGGAACAGCGCCATCAGGCCGACCGCGCCCGTCCCGGTCATCACCGCGACATGGCGCATCGTCGAGCCGGTGGTGAAGTGCGCCTCGCTCATCGCAGGTCCCCGCAGCGTTGCAGCACCACGGTCACT
The DNA here is from genome assembly GCA_039199465.1 of Pseudomonadota bacterium. Taxonomy (GTDB): domain Bacteria; phylum Pseudomonadota; class Alphaproteobacteria; order Rhodobacterales; family Rhodobacteraceae; genus Thermohalobaculum. Next base: position 3,877 of record JBCCSW010000150.1, on the reverse strand, counting down.
CCGCCGGTTGCGCCACGGCGCGGGTCAGCGTGGTCTCGCGCCCGGCCACCGGGTGACGCGGCACCAGAAGCGCCAGCGTCAGCGAGCAGAAGGCGAGCGTCGCGGCCAGGGCGAACACCGCACCCGGGCTTGCCAGCCACAGAAGACCAAGCGGGGCCGGCAGCGTGACGGCGGCGATATGGTTGATCGTAAAGGACACCGCCGCCGTCGGCGCCTGATCCTCGGGATCGGCGATCTTCTGGAAATAGGTCTTCATCGCGATCGCCAGGCTGAAAAGCATGTGGTCGAGAACATAGAGCGCCATGGCGAGCCAGACGCCCCAGTCGAAGAAATAGATCCCGGCATAGAGCAGGAAGACCGTCAGCAGACCGATATACTCGACCGTCAGCGCCCAGCGTTCGCCGAAGCGCTGGATCAACTTGCCGGCCTTGGGCGCGAACCAGATCACGAAGGCGTAGTTCACCAGCATCAGCAGCGTGACCTCGTGCACCTCGAGGCCGAAACGCTCGACCAGCATGAAGGGCGCGAACACGATGAAGATCTGCCGGCGCGCGCCGCCGATGAACTCCAGCGCGTAATAGAGCCAGTAGCGCGCCTTCAGCACGAGCTTGTTGGACTGCACAACCGGCCCCTGGAAGCGCGGATATGCCGCCCAGCAGAACACCGCGATACTCGCGCAGGCGAGCCCCGCGGTCCAATAGATCGCCTGGTAGGACATGTCGAAGGCCCGCCACGCGACGATGATCACGCCGAACACGATCAAGCTGCCGAAACTCTGCGCGGCGCGCACACGGCCGATCGCGCCCGGCGCCGTCGCCTTCTCGAACCACTGCAGCTGCAGCGACTGGCTCACCGTTTCGTAGTAGTGAAAACCGATCGAGCTGATCGTGGTCGTCAGGATCAGGCCCCAGAAGCTGGGCAGGTCGCCCGTCACCGCAGTGCCGAGGCCGAGCAGGATAAGCGAGAGATAGGCGAGCGCCTGTTCGCGGATGAACAGCAGCAGGTAGATCACGAGAAAGGCGAGAAAGCCCGGGATCTCGCGCGCCACATGCAGCCAGCCGATATCGAGCCCGTCGAAGGCCGCCCGCTCCACCACGAAATTGTTGAGCAGCGCCATCCAGGTCGCAAAGGCCAGCGGCGAGGCGATGGCCATCAGCATCAGCAGCGCCTCGGGCCGCTGCCAGCGGGGAAGATGGGCGACATCGTTCACGGGCACGCCCGGTCGCGCGCCTGGTGACTGCGGGATCATGATCGGCCTCCGGCGCCCTGCCTAATCCCTCGCGCCCCGCCGCGCCAGCGCCCTGCGACCATGGCCGCATGGCGCGGCAATGCCGCCCGTGGGCACCGCAGCTTGGTCGTTGCGCGGTCGGGTGGCGGGCCGGGCGCTAGTCCTGCCCGGTGGCGGTCTGACCGTGGCGGCTTAGGAGACGGCCGTTATCCGCTCCGGGCTCTGCGCCGCGCGGATGGTCGACGGATAGCTCTGATCCCCGCTTTCCAGCTGATGCCCGTGGCGGCCCGGCGCCTTGCGTCGGACTGCGCGGCAGCGACTGCATTCTTGCGCGCGGACTGGACCTTTGTGTTGCCAGGATGGCGCCGCGCCGTCGCCCCACGGTCCGGACGATCTGGAAAATCGCGTCGGAACCGTGCGACCTCCCCAATTTCCGTCAAAGTCACTCGTTATAATTTTGTAAAGCGCGGGACTTAGCCGTTCGCGCTGGAGCATAAGCAGTACCGCGAGGGCGATGATGAACCTGTCTCGGCTTGTTTACTACAGTGAGCGCAATCCTTCGATGTCTCTCGACATGCGCGCCTTGATCAAGACCTGCCACCGCAACAATGCCGCGGCGAACATCACCGGCATCCTGCACTACAACGGCCGCCAGTTCCTGCAAGTGCTGGAGGGTGGCCGCGCCGAGGTGAGCGCGATCTACCACCGGATCGCGGCGGACCCGCGCCACATCAACATCATCCTGATCGACTGTTCGGAAGCGCGCGAGCGGCTGTTCCCGCACTGGGCGATGGGGCTGCACGAGGTCGAGGACGAGAAGTCGAAGGACATCTTCCTGCGGTACTTCTCGACCGACGAAGTCAACCCCGAGACGGTGAATGTCCACAGCCTGCTGGACCTGCTGCAGGACTTCTCGGCCGACAGCCACTAAGCGCAGGGCACATCGTCAGGCACCAAAAAAGGCCGGCTTAGCCGGCCTTTTTCGCGTTCTGCTGATAGGAATGGTCGGGGCCGTGACCGCTCAGGCTTCGGCGTAGCGGCGGCTACGGCGCATGCGGTCGATCTCGGTGCCGTGACGTTCGGCCAGGTTGGTGGCGTGGTCGCGCTGGCGGCGCAGCCGTCGCATCTCCTGCTGCATTACGATGCTCGACGATTGCTCCGCCCGGCGCCCTGCCGTCCGCCCGGCCATGAATGCCGCCAGGCTCGCCGCCAGCAGCGCCGCCATGACGATGGCGATGGGCAGGTTAACGCTCGCGCCCAGCACGTCGAGAAGTCCACTCATGAGTCTGTCCTTTCGGTAAGCAGGAGTTCGACGCCATCGCGCTCGACTGCGCCTTCATCGGCGCTGGCGGCAGCGGTCGCGGTCAGGTTGGAGGTATCGAGGCCGCTCTTCGCCGCCGCCTCGATGAAGTTCTGGGCGCGCTCCAGCTTCACGATGCCGCGCTGCAGCGCATTGCCGCCGCCGGTGGTGACCCCGATCACGACGATCTCGGCGTCACAGGCCCCGGCCATATCGATCAGCGCGCCGGCCTCGGCCACGGCGCCGGGCGACGGCGTGCCATCCGCCGCGAAAGGAATGAAGCGGCGATATTCGTCGCCACCACCGCCCGGGCACTGCAGGGCCACCGGCAGGTCATCCTGCGCCTGAGCGTCGCGCCCGTCCTGCAGGAGGGCGGTCGTCGTGCCCGAGGGGACGCTGCCACCGCCGTTCACGACCACCGTCACGCGCTGTTCGGTACTGCTTGCGGAGGGCGCTGGTGCCGTCGTCGCGCTGCCTGTGCCCGCGCCTGCGCTTCCGCCAGCGCGCGCGCCCGTCGCGGTGCCAACGCTCGTGCCGACCGCCGTGCCTGGCGGCGGTGCGCCGGGCTGCAGATCCGCCGGCACACCCCTGAGCGCGGCGAGGCCGGGCGTCAGGCCGGCTGATCCGCCCGAGGGCGTCGCCGTCGCCCGACGGGCGCTGTCGTCCGCCGGGGCAGCCGCGTCCTGGCTCGTGCTGCCTGGCGCCACATCAGCGGTCTCGACCGCATCGGTTTCGCCAGCATCCTCGCCAACGGCTGCGACGCGGTCGGCCCCGTCGTCGCGCCCGTCATTGGGGCCGCCATCGCGCATCCCCTCCAGCCCGATCCAGACGAGGCCGCCGATCGCCACTAAGGCGACGCCGAGGCCGGCGAGGCTTGTGGTCGACAGCGACGCCCCGCGGGCCTTGCTGGTTTGCACCGATCGGCTCAACGTCATGCCTGAACGGCGGTATTCCGAGACTGTTGACTTCGCCACTTCGTCACTCCAGACGCCTGGCGCAACGATCCGACGACCGACTACTTGGGCCGAAAGATCATCCGCGCACTGTCCCCATCCGAGATAACTTCACAGTCGATGCCCAATATCGACGCAGTCTGCTCGAAGATATGTCTGTTTTCACTCAGCGATACTGGTGAATTAGCATCAGAGAGTGCCATGGTCATTTTCAGATCCACGACTCCCTGCTTCAAAAGCGACTGGACACGATGCGCGTAGACGATCATCTAAGACCCCCTCTTGATCCCCTGCAAAAATAATATAATATTATTTCATAAGATCAAGTGGTGAACGGCATGAGCAGCAGCGATACCGATCCTGATACACCGTTTGATGATGATGCGCTCAATCATG